>JBPBPY010000303.1:0-3701 GCA_050954505.1 Janthinobacterium lividum | reverse complement strand
GCGCAGGGGTCGCGCGCGACGACCCGAGGGCGGCGCCGAGGATTTCCTCGATGCGCGAGCGCACCCGCAAGCCGCTTTCATCTTCCGGAAAGTGGACACCAATGCCCTGGGCGCGATTGTTGTTGGCGCCGGCCGGCGTCACCCACGCTACCTTGCCTGCCACCGGATACTTGCTGGTGTCTTCCATCAGGCTCAAGATCAGGTAAATTTCATCGCCAATATGGAAGGTTTTGCTGGTTGGAACAAAAATGCCGCCATTGGTCAGAAACGGCATGTATGCCGCGTACAGCGAAGCCTTTTCCTTGACCGACAGCGACAGCACGGAGGGCCGCAAGCCTGACTGGCCTGCTGGCGTTGCAGTGGTGCCGGTTCCCGCAGGCGCATTGTCCGCCATTGAACTCTCTCAAAAAGGACCTGGATGAATCAGGAAAAAATCGTTGCATAATCAAGCAGCATGTCTTCGATGAACAATTTCGGCGCCAGCGGATGGTCGCTGATCATGCGCCGTTGATTGACGGCCTTCATCGCGTCCAACAGCGCTGCATGGTCGGCACGCGCCGCCAGCTTTTCCAGCGCAGCGGCATACCTTGGATAATAGCGGATTCTTCCAGCCAGCTTGCAGGAAAAAAGGTCCGACAGCCAGCGCTGCAACAGTTCCACCAGTTCCGACACCGGCACTTTCTGCAATTTCTCGGCCGTCTTGAGCGCCTCTTCGGCGCCGGGCTTTTGCAGGTGGGCCAGCAGGATGTCGGCGCTTTCCCGGGCGCCGGCGTCGGCCACCGCCTGCGCAGCCAGCGGTGCGCCACCCTGTTGCGCCAACCAGACATCGGCATCGGCAACGCCCTGCTGCTGCAGCCACGTCAACGCCACTGCCGTATCCGGCAATGGCAGGGCAAACTTGCGGCAGCGCGACAGGATGGTCGGCAGCAAGCGGTCGATATTGTTCGACACCAGCAGGAAGACCGTATCGGGCGGCGGTTCTTCGAGTGTCTTGAGCAGCGAATTGGCGGCAATGGCATTGAGCGCTTCGGCTGGATGCAGCAGCACGATGCGCCGGCCACGCCGGTGGGTGGAGATGTTCAGGAAATCGGCCAGGGCGCGGATCTGGTCGATCTTGATTTCCTTCGACGGCTTGGCCGACTTGCTGCTTTTCTTCGGTTCTTCCGCCGCCGCTTCGGTGCCTTCGCCGGCAGCGCCTTCGGCAGCCGCCTCTTCATCGAGCAACTCGGGCCGCACGCGCCGGTAATCGGGATGGCTGTACTGGACAAACCAGCCGCAGGAGGCACAGATGCCGCAAGCGTGGCCTTGCGCCAATGGCGCTTCGCACAGCAACGACTGGGCAAGCCACTGGGAAAAGACAGTCTTGCCGATGCCCTCCGGCCCATGCAGCAGGATCGCATGCGGCAGGCGCTCGCGCATTGCCTGCAGGTCGGACCAGGCCGCCAGCTGCCAGGGAAACAGGGCGTTGTTGGCGTTGTGGGCGTTGTTCGTCATGGTGTTGCCAGTCGTTGTAGGTTGGCGTCCTGAAGGCTTTCATGACGCAGTGCCGCAGCCCGGCCGGGGCGCCTGCACCGGCACCGGCACGTTGCTGCGCCAGCCGATGGCGGCAAGACAGCCTTCACAGCCGCAGCCGTTGCCGGCGCACTGCTAGAACAGCGCATCGATCTCGCGTTGCAGCCTGGCCTGAACCTCGGCAATGCTGCAGGTCGCATCGATGACCCGGAAACGCTGCGGGAATTCTGCTGCCCGGCGCAGGTATTCAGCCCGCGTGGCAGCAAAAAAATCTGCCTGTTCGCGTTCGAACTTGTCCGGTGCACGGGCGGCGTCGAGGCGCTGGCGTGCCACGTCAGGCGGCACATCGAACAACAAGGTCAGGTCCGGCTGACAGTTTGGGTGGACCCACTGCTCCAGCGCTTCCAGCTTGCTGCGTGCCAGCTTGCGCCCGCCGCCCTGATAGGCAAAGCTGGCATCGGTGAAGCGGTCGGAAATGACCCAGTCGCCGCGTGCCAGCGCCGGCGCGATCACCAGGGCCAGGTGTTCGCGCCGCGCAGCGAACATCAGCAAGGCTTCGGTTTCCAGATGCATGGCTTGATGCAGCAGCAACGCGCGCAACTGCTCGCCCAGCACCGTGCCGCCCGGCTCGCGCGTGCTGACCACCGTCTTGCCGCGCGCTGCCAGCAAATCTGCCACGTAGGCGATATGCGTGGACTTGCCGGCGCCATCGATGCCTTCGAAGGTAATGAATCTTGCTGCGCTCATGACTGTCCTGATTGATCCTGGTTGGCCCTGGTCGGTCCTGATTGAACCATGTTGTTGCTCATCGTTCCAGCCCGGTACTGGTTCGTTTCCGGTCCGGTTCGGTCCGGTCCGGTCCGGTCCAAGCGGCAGCGCCTGTCAGCGATTGCGCTGGTAGCGGTTCACCGCCTGGTTATGCTGCTCGAGACTGCTGGAAAAATGGCTGCTGCCATCGCCGCGTGCCACAAAGTACAAGGCATCGGTCGGTGCCGGATTCAACGCCGCCGTCAGTGCCGCCACGCCGGCAAGGGCGATGGGGGTGGGAGGCAGGCCGGTGCGGCGGTAGGTATTGTACGGCGTGTCGGTCAACAGATCGGTTTTGCGGATATTGCCTTGAAAATGCTCGCCCATGCCATAGATCACAGTCGGGTCGGTTTGCAGCATCATGCCCTGGCGCAGCCGGTTGACGAATACACCGGCAATCATTGCACGCTCGCCAGCCTGGCCGGTTTCCTTCTCGACGATGGACGCCATGATCAAGGCTTCGTACGGCGTTTTATAGGGCAGCGCGGGACTGCGGTTTTTCCAGCCCTTCTCCAGCCGTTTCTGCAACAGGGCGAATGCCTGGCGGTAGATCTGCAGATCGCTTGCCCCCTTGGCAAACAGATAGGTGTCGGGGAAAAACAAACCTTCCGGATACTTGAAATCGGGCGTGATGCGTGCCAGCAGTTCGGCATCGGTCAAGTCCAGCGTGTCCTGTTTCAAGCCGCGGTTGAGCGCAATGGCCTGGCGCATCTGGCGAAAGGTCCAACCTTCGATGATGGCGATCGATTCCTGGGCAAACTCGCCGCGCGCCAACTGGTTGAGCAAGCGGTGCGGCGAAGTGCCGGGCTTGAGTTCATAGCTGCCGGCCTTCAGCCGCGGCGCCCGGCCGGTCAGCCGTGCCAGCAATTCAAGCAACCAGGGCTGTAGCGGCACGCCTGCGCGGGCGATGTCTTGCGTGGCACCATGCACACCGCTGCCCGGCGCAATGCTGAATGCCACCGGTGCAGCGGTGCGGGCGATGATCGGGCTGTTCGCCCACCATACCAAGCCGGCAGCGCCGGCCACGACGAGCAGCAGGAAAAAACGAAAAAATGATTTCAAGAAAAGTCCGGATCTGTACAAGGGTATGCGGTCGGCAAACATGGCCGCCATGGCCTGCCATGGGCCGCAATGATACTGGAAAAACCGCGGCAAATACGTGGCGGCAGCGGTGCCGGCGACAGTGTCACCACCAGTGCCGCCACCAGTACAGGGGCCACCGCAAAACCGCGTTCGACCTGGCAGCGGGAAACCCGCCGCGCCCCGGAGCTGGCATGCAGCGCATTGCCTGGCACCGCATGCCTCGAACACGGCCCGGCGCTGAGCTGGTGAAGATTGCGCACCGCGAAGACATGGCACATGCGCTGCCAGCCCCAATGCTG
>JBPBPY010000274.1:0-3706 GCA_050954505.1 Janthinobacterium lividum | reverse complement strand
GTCGGCATCCCCTCGTCCGGCGCGGGCGGCGGCGGTGGCGGCGCCGGACAAAGCATCCAGCGGCAATCCTTCACCGTGACGCCTGGCCAATCCATCGCTGTAACCATTGGCGCCGCCGGCGGATCGGGAGCTGGTGCATACGGCAGCAATGGCGGCGCAGCGGGTGGAGCAGGCGGCAATACCGTCATTGGCTCGCTTATTACCTTGACCGGCGGGACTGGTGGCGCCGGTGGTGCAAATGCTGGTGGCGGTGGTGGTGGCGGCGCCGGCTATCCCAACGGCTCAGACGGTGGCGACTGCGTATCAAATCAGTCCACCGGCGGCGGCGGCGGCGGCGCTTCCAATTCATTTGGCGGCGGCGGCGGCGCTGGACGCGCCGGGGGTGGTGTCGGTGCAGCTGGTCGCGCTGGTGGTGGATATGGCACGGGTGGCGGCGGCGGTGGCGGCTCCTACGGTGCTACCGGCGCAGGTGGCAATGGTGGCGTCGGTGCAGCTGGTTTTGTAATTTTCGAATGGTGATCACGATGAAAACATACGCTCTGATTGAAAACGGCAAGGTCGCTAACATGGTGATCTGGGACGGTGAAACGAAATGGTCACCCGGGCCTGGTCACACTGCAGTCGAGGTGTCGGACGGCACGGCGGCAAATATTGGTGACACGTTTGCCGATGGCCTGTTCGCTGCGCCCAACCTGACGCCGGCGCCTGAGCCTACCGATGCCGAAAAGATGGCTGCCGCAATGGCGGCTGTCGACGCTGCTATCAACAAAGTGGCGACAGACCTGCGCTACGACAGCGCAATGTCGTGCGCCATGCGCGCCGGCTACCCTGGCCCATTCCATGAACAAGGCCTGGCATTCGCGACGTGGATGGATGCATCCAACGCGGCCGCCTACGCCTACCTTGCACGGATCACTGCAGGCGAGGTGCCGATTCCCACGCCCGAGGAAGCGGTGGGAATGATGCCGGCAGTACCTGCGATCTTGCTGCCATAGGCCGAAGCCATGATGAACAAAGTGTGGCAGTGCGGCGCGCTCATGCGCGTCTACATGTGCATCAATATTTTGCTTACAAACAGCATTGCGGTGACGGAAGACCGGTCATTGGTTCATGACCTGACGGAAGCGGCCGGCACACCCGGCAAGGTCGTGCTGATCGCCATGACGGTCTTTGCCATCGCGGGGTTGATCGATGCCCTGATCAACGATGTACTGCCTTCCCGCTTTGTGATGAAGACTGGCCTGCGTTTTCGACAGGCGATTCTCACTGGCCTCATGTTTGGCTATGCCGCGCAAATGTGGTTCGGCGTGGCAATCGACTCCTACACCGTCCTGCTGATCTACACCGAGCATATTGTCTTCCTGTTCATTTCGTCGATTGTCGATGTGAAAGTACGGTACATCCATAACCGTCGTGCGGGTGACATCAATGTTGCGTAGCCGGGATGTCTTCCTCCTACAGCTTGCGTTCTTTTGGCCGGTGGCAGCAATCGCAGCGCAAGTGGGGTTTGCGCGGTCCTTCTATGAAGGCGACATGCTGCTTGACCTGCTGATGACATTTGGCATTTCCCTGCTGGTCGGATCCGCCGCGCTGCTCACGTTCATCAAAAACGAATACCGCGACAAGGGCAAGGTCGATCGCATCCGCCTGATCGTCGCGCAAAAACTGCTGGTCAGCCAGGTGGCCGGCTTCGGCATGTACCTGATGGCCGACGGCTGGAACTTGTCACGCTCCACAACCGGCATTTCCATTATCGCCGCTGCCTGGCTGGGCGACATCTTCCTTGACAAGCTCGCCGGCCGGTACGGCAGTGCAGACAAACCCACGTGAGGTCACAATGAATCTCGAACAGCTTCAAACCATCATGCCCTGCGCGAAAGCCAGGGCATTGTTGTTTCTGGACCCTCTCAATCGCACCATGGATGAATTCGGTATCAACACGCCTGCGCGTCAGGCGGCATTCCTGGCCCAAGTCGGCCACGAGTCCGGGCAGCTGCGGTATGTCGAAGAGCTGGCCAGCGGCCGCGCCTACGAAGGTCGCGAGGATCTGGGCAATACCCATCCGGGCGACGGCGTGCGCTACAAGGGGCGCGGCCTGATCCAAGTCACCGGCCGCGCCAACTATGAGAAATGCGGCGCGGCGCTCGGCCTGGACCTGGTTGCATTTCCCACGCAGCTGGCTGAGGTCGAGAATGCGTGCCGGTCAGCCGGCTGGTTTTGGTCCGCGCACGGGCTCAACGGGCTGGCCGATTACGGCGACCAGGTGCGCGTTACTCGGCGGGTAAACGGCGGCACCAATGGCTTGGAAGATCGCCTGGCCTTGTTTGCCGTGGCGCAGCGGGTGCTGGGGTGAGCGCGCTGCTTGGCGCCGTGCCCTGGGCTTACCGGTGGCTTGCCATCGTCCTGCTGGCCCTTGCCACATTTGGTGCGGGCATGGTCAAGGGCAAGTCGATCGAGCAGTCCAAGCAGGCCATCATCGCGGGCAAGGCTGCTGAAGCCGCCAATACCGCAATTCTGGCGCGCACGAGTGCAAACCAGGCCCTGGCCGCGAAACAGCAAGCAACCAACGACTCCATTGTGAAAGTGAAAAATGACGAACTTACCAAAGTGCGCCTCGATCTTGCTATTGCTGGCCGGCTGCGCATCGGCACCGCCATCTGTGATCGATCTGCCGGCCTCGCCGAAACCACAGGCGCCGGCGGCGGCAATGGCGCCGATACCGGAGGCGGGCTGGTTCGTGAAGACGTTGGGCGAGATATTGACGCGCTCAAAATGAAGGTGGAAGAGGCTTTGGCCACTGGCCGGGCGGCGCAGGAATTTATCAAGGCAAACGGCCTGGCGCAATGATGCGCGCCCAGGTCGCTGACACGCCCGAGCTGCGCGCAGCGGCTGGCGCCCTCGTGGCATACCGGTATGGCCAGGAAGGATATGGCCAGCCTGAGCTGCCAACCGGCGACAACTCGCATACGCTGGTGGTGCTGTCGGGTGCGGCGCTGGTCGGCACCCTGACGGTCACGATCGACGATGGCACCGGCCTGCTGGCAGATGAAGCGTACCGGCAGTATTTGGATGACCGGCGGGCCGTAAAGGGGCTCTGCGCGGAAATCACAAAATTTGCATTCGTGGAGTCGCCCAAGAGCCGGGGCGCACATGACGTTCTGTATCGCCTAGCCAGCGACATCATGGCCCAACACGGATGCACGGACTTGTTCATTGAGGTCAATCCGAAGCAGGCCAAGTATTACAAGGAGCGGCTGCGGTTTTGGCAGGTCGGTGAAGTCACTGTCTCAGATCGGGTTAACGCGCCGGCGCGCCTGCTTTGGATTGATCGACGGCACTTTTCCCAGACCATTGCGCCGAGGGAGGGCCGCCGCCCTTAGATACTTCTTATAAATTCTTGCCTGTGCGAACGGCTAACTAATGTTAGGCGATGCACATTTTCGTTGATTAGAGCAGTAGCCTGGCACTGCGCATCAATCTCGGCTATTAAAGGGCTTTCAAAGCAATTGTCACAGATGCGAGCAAATAAGCCGCGACTGGTTCCCTTTATGGTGAAGATGCCCCTCCAAAATCCGCTCTCGGTTTGTACGGCTTTAACTGAAACGTGGAAGTTTTGAATCTTGAAACTTATCTCATTTCTTTGACTCACGGCATCGAAATCGATCATTGTAGTAATCCCCCTGTGTCAGGATAGATGTCGCGTCGC
>JBPBPY010000420.1:0-3721 GCA_050954505.1 Janthinobacterium lividum | reverse complement strand
ATGTGTATGCCTCGTGGGATGCAAAGCAGGCCGGTGCGGCGCTGGAGCAGGTTTGGGACGGCCTGTTTGCCGCCTATCAGAAGGAATTCCCGCAACTGGCCAGCGAGCTGGTGCGGCGCATGAAGGGCGAGCTGCCGGGCGACTTCGAGCAGGCCGTCAAGAACCACATCGCCAGCTGCATCGAAAAGAAGGAAAACATCGCCAGCCGCAAAGCCAGCCAGAATGCCATCCAGGCCTACGCCCAGGCATTGCCGGAGTTTCTTGGCGGCTCGGCCGACCTGACCGGCTCGAACCTGACCGACTGGAAGGAATCGGTGGCGGTGCGTTTCAACCAGCCCGGCAACCACATCAATTACGGCGTGCGCGAATTCGGCATGAGCGCCATCATGAATGGCGTGGCCCTGCATGGCGGCTACCTGCCGTTCGGCGCCACCTTCCTGACCTTTTCCGACTACAGCCGCAATGCCTTGCGCATGGCTGCACTGATGAAGATCCGCGCGCTGTTCGTGTTTACCCATGACTCGATCGGCCTGGGCGAAGATGGCCCGACGCACCAGTCGGTGGAACACGTCTCCAGCCTGCGCCTGATTCCCAATCTCGACAACTGGCGTCCCTGCGACACCGTGGAAACCGCCGTCGCCTGGGAACAAGCGATTCGCCGCACCAATGGTCCATCGACGCTGATCTTTTCACGCCAGAACCTGCCGTACCAGGACCGCGACGAACAGGCGGTGGCCAGCATCGCCCGCGGCGGCTATGTGCTGCGCGACGCGCCGGATGCGCGTGCCATCATCATCGCCACCGGCTCGGAAGTCGAGCTGGCGGTCAAGGCCGCCAATGCGCTGGCGGCCCAGGGCGTGCCGGTGCGGGTGGTTTCCATGCCATGCACCGATGTATTCGACCGCCAGGAGCTGGCCTACAAGGCTTCAGTGCTGACCAAGGGGTTGCCGCGCGTGGCGGTGGAAGCCGGCGTGACCGCCTTCTGGCACAAGTATGTGGGCCTGGAAGGGGCCGTCATCGGCATCGACACCTTTGGTGAATCGGCGCCGGCCGGCGTGCTGTTCAAGCATTTCGGCTTCACTACAGAGAGCGTGGTTGCTGCAGTCGAGGCGGTTTTAGCGTAAGCTTTCGACAACAAAAAAAGTGTGGCAGGTTTTGACAGCGTTTGCCGGCGGCGTTTGCCAACGAAAGTTGGCCACAGCGCCTGCCAGCAAGGCTTGATGACAAGATTTGCCAGCGGCGCCAGTCAAGCGCGCTTGCCAACAGAATTCAGCTTAACTTAGACAGGAGAAAAACCCATGACCATCAAGGTTGCCATCAACGGCTATGGCCGCATCGGCCGCAACATCCTTCGTGCCCATTATGAAGGCGGCAAAAAGAACGACATCCAGATCGTTGCCATCAACGACCTCGGCGACGTCAAGTCGAACGTCCACCTGACCCGCTACGACACCGCGCACGGCAAATTCCCGGGCACCGTCGAAGTCGACGGCGACTTCATGGTCGTCAATGGCGACAAAATCCGCGTTTTCGCGCAGCGCAATCCTGCCGAGATTCCATGGGGCGAACTCGGTGTCGACGTGGTGCTGGAATGCACCGGCTTCTTCACCACCAAGGAAAAGGCATCGGCCCACATCAAGGGCGGCGCCAAGAAGGTCATCATTTCGGCGCCGGGCGGAAAAGATGTCGATGCCACCGTGGTGTTCGGCGTCAACCACAATGTGCTCAAGGCCACCGACACGGTGATCTCGAATGCATCGTGCACCACCAACTGCCTGGCCCCGCTGGCCAAGCCGCTCAACGACGCCATCGGCATCGTCAACGGCCTGATGACCACCGTGCACTCGTATACCAACGACCAGGTCCTGACCGACGTCATGCATGAAGACATGCGCCGTGCCCGCTCGGCCACCCACTCGATGATCCCGACCAAGACCGGCGCTGCCGCCGCTGTTGGCCTGGTGCTGCCTGAACTCAACGGCAAGCTCGACGGTTTCGCCATCCGCGTGCCAACCATCAATGTCTCGCTGGTCGACCTGTCGTTCATCGCTGCGCGCGACACCACCGTGGAAGAAGTCAACCAGGTCATGAAGACCGCTTCCGAAGGCGCGTTGAAGGATATCCTGACCTACCAGACCGAACTGCTGGTCTCGGTCGACTTCAACCACAATCCTGCATCGAGCAACTTCGACGCGACCCTGACCAAGGTGTCGGGCCGTCTGGTCAAGGTCTCGTCGTGGTACGACAATGAGTGGGGTTTCTCGAACCGCATGCTCGATACCACCGTGGCACTGATGGCTGCAAAATAATTTGCCAGTCTGCCGGTAAGTGTTGCCCAGGTTGGCCTTCGTGCCGATCTGTCTGGCAGCGTGAAGCGGTTGTCTCAGATACCAAAAAACCCCCTGGTTTTCAAGCAGGGGGTTTTTTTGTTTGGTGACTTGGCGTTGCCGGCCCGGGACGGGCGGCTCCAGGCCAATGCAGTGTAATGCCGCAACCGTCTCCCGCGGATGCCGGCGGACATCGCGTCAGCGGTCCATCACGACACATCACTGCTGCGGTCCAATCGCAGCCGAAACGCCTCGATCTTTTCAACATTCAGTGCAATGCAGTCCGGGTCCAGCGCTACCGTATTCGCACCGCTGAAAAATGCCGTGCTGTCCATGGTGGTTTCGGTTTCCAGGAAGCAGGGATGAATGCAGCCTGGCTGCCGGGAAAAGTACCGATAGATCAATTCATGGCTTTCGCCTTGCGCTCGCATCTGTTGCAGCACGCCTTCAGGAATTTTTGTCGAAACATTGCACAGGATGGCCTCGTAATCCTCTTCCGTACGGCTGACGTCGTAAGCCTCGCGAAACAACTCGAAAATTTCTCCTTTGGTCAGACCGGGAACGCCGAAGCCGCTCCACATTGGCCCGTGCTGCGGATCTTCGCCAATGTAGACGGCATTGAGTCCCTGCAGCGCGCCGTCGGGATGGCGATACAAGTACTTGAAATGATTCTTGAAATAATATTTGGCACCTGGAATCAGCAGTGGTGCCGAAGCGTCGAACCGATGCAAGGTGAAAAAATCGGCTGGCATGCATTGCCAATGGTTATTGCTGATCGTCAGTCTCGACACGGGTTCCTGGCCAGGATCGGAACTGCCGAACAGGCGGTCAAAATTGGCATCGCCCAGTGCCAGTCGCAAGGCATTCAAATGACTGGCCACCACCAGGGTACCGCACTCGGCGATGGTCGGGCCGGCAAGCCATGCCCGAAGTGCGGCGCTCGCCGAAACGCCAGGGTGGATGGTCCAGTTCATCGCTGCGTTCCTGGCGAAATAGAACTCGCTCGCATGACCGCCGATATATTCGTCGCGCCAGGCGGCCGGATTCAGGATCATGACCACATGTTCGTAATCGATCTGGCCGGCAGTATTGACCTCTTCGATCGTATGGACGACATTCTTCAGAATCGCGTTGGTAGTGCCCAGCTGCGGCAGGCGAACGGGAGAGCGTCTTGCGCCTGGTGGTGCTGCGCGCTGCGTTTGCACATGCCGCGCGCGTGCATTGTTCGACTGGTTTCTCGAGACCTGCGGGTCAGTGGCCACAGCGGCACTGCTGGCCGCGGTGGCGGCGGGCGCGCGGGCGTTGCCAGCCGCATCGGCATGCGATTGGGATGGCTGCGTGGAAGCATGCACAGGCCGGAAGGCCTGGCTGCCGGGCGCAAGGGTGAGTCGACC
>JBPBPY010000374.1:0-3734 GCA_050954505.1 Janthinobacterium lividum | reverse complement strand
ATGGTGGTCAACTGCAACCTGCAGCGCCTCGACGGTCCGGTGCGCGGCAATGGCAAGATCATCCAGGAACTGGAAGCCGATTTCCGCGGCGCCGGCTGGAATGTCGTCAAGGTGATCTGGGGTCCGGGCTGGGACGACCTGCTGCGCCGCGACAAGGATGGCATCCTGCAAAAGGTGATGATGGAAACGCTCGATGGCGAATACCAGAATTACAAGGCCAAGGATGGCGCCTTCGTGCGCAAGAATTTCTTCGGCAAGCATCCGAAGCTGCTCGAGATGGTCGCCAACATGAGCGACGACGATATCTGGCGCCTGACGCGCGGCGGCCACGATCCGCACAAGATCTATGCCGGCTTCAAGGTCGCGCAGGAACACAAGGGCCAGCCAACCGTTTTGCTGGTGAAAACCGTCAAGGGCTTTGGCCTGGGCAAGTCCAGCGAAGCGCGCAACACCGCACACAACACCAAGAAGATGGATGATGAAGCGATCCGCGAAATGCGCGACCGTTTTGCCATTCCCATCCCCGACGACCAGCTGGCCGATGTGCCGTTCTTCAAGCCGTCGGAAGATTCGCCGGAAATGAAGTACCTGCACGAGCGCCGTGCTGCACTGGGCGGCTATCTGCCACAGCGCCGTCCGAAGGCCGACGAGACCTTGACGGTGCCTGAGCTGTCGGCATTCAAGGTGGTGCTCGACGCCACTGCCGAAGGCCGTGAAATCTCGACCACGCAATCGTTCGTGCGCATCATCTCGATCCTGCTGCGCGACGCAAGCATCGGCAAACGCATCGTGCCGATCCTGGTCGATGAATCACGCACCTTCGGCATGGAAGGCCTGTTTCGCCAGATCGGTATCTTCAATCAGCAAGGTCAGCTGTACGAGCCGGTCGACAAGGACCAGGTCAGCTACTACCGCGAAGACAAGGCTGGCCAGATCCTGCAGGAAGGCATCAATGAAGCGGGCGGCATGAGTTCGTGGATTGCTGCGGCAACCTCCTACTCGAGCAACAACCGGGTCATGATTCCGCTCTACACCTTCTATTCGATGTTCGGACTGCAGCGCATTGGCGATCTGGCCTGGGCCGCAGGCGACATGCGCGCCCGCGGTTTCCTGCTCGGCGGCACTGCCGGACGCACCACGTTGAATGGCGAAGGCTTGCAGCATGAAGATGGCCACAGCCATGTGCTGGCGTCGACGATTCCCAATTGCGTACCCTACGATCCAACCTTCGGCTATGAAGTCGCGGTGATCATCCAGGATGGCTTGCGCCGCATGGTGGCGGAACAGGAAGATGTGTTCTACTACATCACCCTGATGAATGAAAACTACCCGCATCCCGGCTTGATCGAAGGCCAGGAAGCCAACATCCTCAAGGGCCTGTACCGCCTCAAGCCGGCTGCCGAAGCCACCCGTCACCGCGTCCAGCTGCTGGGTTCGGGCACCATCCTGCGCGAAGTCATGGCTGCGCAAGACCTGCTCAAGGATGACTGGGGCATTGCTGCCGATGTCTGGTCGGCGCCATCGTTTACCTTGCTGGCGCGGGATGGCCAGGATGTGGAGCGCTGGAACATGCTGCACCCGTCCGAGCCGGCACGCGTTGCCCATGTCACCGGATCGCTGCAGGACAGCAGCGGCCCGATCGTGGTCGCCACCGACTACATGCGCACCTATGCGGAGCAAGTGCGCGCATTCATTCCAAAGGGCCGCACCTACAAGGTGCTTGGTACCGATGGTTTCGGCCGCTCGGACACCCGTGCCAAGCTGCGCGAGTTCTTTGAAGTCAATCGCTATTTTGTCACCATTGCAGCGCTCAAGGCACTGTCGGACGAAGGCGCGATTTCCGCTTCGGTGGTCAAGCAGGCGATCGAGAAGTACGGCATCGACGCCGACAAGCCCAATCCGGTCACGCAGTAACGAGGCAGCAGCTCACTAAATAAATTCCTGCCCGCCGGGAGGCGGGGCCGATGCAAAAAAAGGCAGCACAAACCGGGTCGCTGGTTGCCCACCAGCGGCCCGGTTTGTTTGCCCGGCCTGCATCGAGCCCATCTGGCGGGCCTGGAAACGAATGGAGAAAACGACATGAGTACTCTGGAAGTGAAAGTCCCGGACATCGGCGATTTCAAGGAAGTGGAAGTCATTGAATTGCTGGTCAAGGTGGGTGACAAGATCGCGGTCGATCAATCGCTCATCACGGTCGAGTCCGACAAGGCCAGCATGGAAATTCCATCGAGTGCCGCGGGTGTGGTCAAGGAATTGCGGATCAAGATCGGCGACAAGGTCAAGGAAGGTTCTGTGCTGCTGGTGATCGATGCCGAGGGCGCTGCTGCTGATGCACCTGCCGCATCTACTGCTGCACCTGCTGCTGCTGCGCCAGCCGCCGCACCGGCAGCGCAGTCGGCTGCGCCTGCCGCAGCCTCGGCGCCCTCGAGCGCGCCGGCAGGCAGCAGCGAGGGCCACTCCGCCACACCGGTGGAAATTGCTGCACCGGCGGTTGCCGAATCGGGTAAATCCAGTGTGCCGGCTGCCCCGGCCGCAGCTGCTGCATCCCCGGTTGCCACTTCCGCTGCCAGCCCCACAATGGGCGGCAATGACGGCGTCAAACCGCATGCTTCGCCATCGGTGCGCAAGTTTGCCCGTGAACTCGGTGTCGACCTGGCCAAGCTGAGCGGCAGCGGACCGAAAGGACGCATCACCCAGGAAGATGTGCAGGGATTCGTCAAGGCGTTGGTCGAGGCCTCCAATGCGCCTGCCAAGCCGGCAGGCAAGGGCGGCGGTGCGGGCATGGACCTGTTGCCATGGCCTTCGCTGGACTTCGCCAAGTTTGGGACGACCGAACTGCAGCCGCTTTCACGCATCAAGAAACTCAGCGGCCCGAACCTGCATCGCAACTGGGTAATGATTCCCCACGTGACGCAATTCGACGAAGCCGACGTGACCGAACTGGAAGAATTCCGCAAGAGCACCAATGCCGCCATGGCCAAGTCGGGCGTCAAGCTGACCATGCTGGCATTTGTCATCAAGGCCAGCGTTGCCGCATTGAAGAAATTCCCGGCATTCAATTCCTCGCTCGACGCCAGCGGTGAAAACCTGATCCTCAAGCAGTACTACAACATCGGTTTTGCCGCCGATACGCCAAATGGTCTGATGGTGCCGGTGATCAAGGGTTGCGACACCAAGAGCCTGACGCAGATCGCCCAGGAAATGGCCGACCTGTCGGCCCAGGCCCGCGAAGGCAAGCTCAAGCCGGCGGACATGCAGGGTGCGACATTCACGATTTCCTCGCTGGGCGGCATTGG
The DNA here is from genome assembly GCA_050954505.1 of Janthinobacterium lividum. GTDB lineage: Bacteria > Pseudomonadota > Gammaproteobacteria > Burkholderiales > Burkholderiaceae_D > JAQGMO01. Next base: position 438 of record JBPBPY010000374.1, on the reverse strand, counting down.
CGGAACGTCGTTTACGCCAATCATCAATGCGCCGGAAGTGGCCATCCTGGGCCTGTCGAAATCCTCGATGAAGCCGGTATGGGATGGCAAGCAGTTCGTGCCGCGCCTGATGATGGGCACTTCGCTGTCCTACGATCATCGCGTCATCGACGGCGCCATGGGCGCGCGCTTTGCGGTGTATCTGACCGAAGTGCTGGGCGACCTGCGCAAGTCGCTTCTTTAAGCTGATTGGAGAACATCATGGCAGCAATGACAGAGATTAAAGTCCCGGACATCGGCGATTTCAAGGAAGTGGAAATCATCGAACTGCTGGTCAAGGTCGGCGACACCATCGTTGTCGACCAGTCCTTGATCACGGTCGAGTCGGACAAGGCCAGCATGGAAATTCCTTCCACTGCGGCCGGTGTGATCAAGGAACTCAAGGTCAAGATCGGCGAC
>JBPBPY010000360.1:0-3773 GCA_050954505.1 Janthinobacterium lividum | reverse complement strand
TTGAATGTAACAAGTCGTATCAGACTTGTGATGCATCAATTGTGCGTACGCGCGTGTGTTCGCTAGCGCACATGTATTGCATCCGGCAATACCTACACTGCACTGTGTCTGGAAGTGTGTCGACACCCTTACAAAAAAGACACATGCCCTGGCAAGTTCGATTTTGCGATCTCAACAAATAAAAAGGAATGGATCATGGCCGCAGGACAATTCAAACTCAAGATGATGGCAACGCTGGTTGCCGGCACACTGCTCTCCCTTTTCGCTGTCTCGGCGCAAGCCTCCAGCCACAAGGAAGCACCGTTCATGACCAATTCACCCAAGGTCGACGGCACCGACTTCTACATGTTCCGCAGCTATGAGCCAGGCCGTGAAGGCTATGTGACCATGATTGCCAACTACATTCCATTCCAGGACCCGCAAGGCGGTCCGAACTTCAACCAGTTCGACCAGAATGCACTGTACGAAATCAACATCGACAACAATGGCGACGGCCAGGAAGATGTGATCTTCCAGCTGCGTTTCAAGAACACTTCCAAGCAGACAGCACTGACGGTGGGCGGCAAGCAGGTGATGATCCCGCTGATCAATTCCGGCCCGATTTCCGGTGTCAACCCGGCTGCCCTGAATGTGCGCGAAACATTTACCGTCGACATCGTGCGCGGCGACCGCCGCAAGACCGCCAAGATGGCGCTGACGAACACCGCCAATGGGTCGACCACTTTCGACAAGCCGGTCGACAACATCGGCGACAAGAGTTTTGGCGGCGCCAGCGGTTATGAAACCTATGCCAACCAGCACATCTACAACGTCACCGTTCCCGGTTGCGGCAATGGCCGCGTGTTCGTCGGCCAGCGCAAGGAACCGTTCTACATTGCCGTGGGCAAGATCTTCGATCTGTTCAACCTCAATCCGCTTGGACCTGAAGTCGGTGGCAATCCAAACAACCTCGAAGGCAAGAATGTCAGCTCAATTGCCATCGAAGTACCGATCAATTGCCTGACCGCTGCCAACAGCAGCGAAACCGTGATTGGCGGCTTCACCACTGCCAGCATTCGCCAGGCCCGCGTGGTCAACCCCAACCCGGGCACCAGCATCAACAATGCCGTGCGTGAAGGCGGCGCCTGGACCCAGGTCTCGCGTCTGGGCATGCCATTGGTCAATGAAGTCGTCATCGGCATGGATGACAAGGACAAGTTCAACAGTTCCAAGCCAACTGGTGATGCGCAATTCCTGACCTATGTCACAAACCCGACCTTGCCGGCAGTCGTGCAAACCCTGTTTCCGAGCGCACCGGCGCCGACCAACTTCCCGCGCACGGATCTGATTGCCGCATTCCTGACCGGTATCGACGGCGTCAACAAGCCTGCCAATGCGGTGCCATCCGAAATGCTGCGCCTGAACACCAGCATCGCGCCGAAGCTGCCAGCAGCCCAGAATGCACTTGGTGTAGCCGGTGGCGATCTGGCCGGTTTCCCCAACGGCCGTCGCCCTGGCGATGACGTGGTCGATTTGTCGCTGCGCGTGGCCATGGGTGCACTGTGCGTGCTGACCGGTGCCAACGACCAGTTCAAGGTCGGCTGCAAGCCAGGCGATGCACCTGCCGGTGGCGCTGCACTGACCGATGGCGTGCGCAAGACGGCAGCTGATTTCAAGCCAGCCTTCCCTTACCTCAACACGCCGCTGCCAGGCAACCAGTAAACCGGGAGAATCGACATGCGTAATTCATTGATTCTGCGCCATGCAGCGGCTGCTGCCCTGCTGCTGGCGCTGGGCGCCTGTGGTGGTGGTGGTGGTGGTGGCAGCGATGCCGGCATCCCGCCGAACAACATGATCGAAAGTGGACAGGCTGCGGCCGATTCCTTCTTCGACCAGGTCTTCGCGCTGGTTAACAACAGTTCGGAAACCGCCGATCCGACGCCGATTGACGGCTTCGTTGCCAGCACGCCGGAAAACGCTGCGCCGAAGAGTTTCTGAAGCGGCAGCCTGGCTGACGATGGGAGAGCACCAGCCGGTATCAGCCGGCTGGTGCAGCAAGGGGAAAGGGAAATCCGCAAGGATTTCCCTTTTTTTTATCGTTCAAGGCAGCAGTTCGAAGGACAGATTGCCCCAGTAGCTGTCCCAGTCCTGGTCGACCGAGCCCGCCGATGGAATCATGTGCACCACACTGAGCATCCATTCGCCGGCCCAAGGCAGCGACACGCTGACCTGGCCAGCGGCATCGCTGACGGCACGAATCAGCGTCAGCTGGCCATTGCGTTTGTACCAGGCCTTGAGCAAGGCACCGGCCAGCGGCTTGCCATCGAAAAGCAAACCCAGCGCCAGGGTGTCGCCCGGCTTCATTGCCAGCGGGTCGGACATTGGCAGCAGTTCCATGCGCTGGCCGGTTTGGACGGCATAGGTAGCGTCGGAAGCGCCGCCACCGCGCAGCAAGGTCTTGACGTTGCGAAAATAGCGTTCGCGCCCGGGCCGGCTGGCATGCCCCATGGCGGCACGAATCCGGTTGATGTTGTCCAGGCCCTCATCGTGCAGGTAATCGAAGAATTTGTCGGCCGGCAGCGTCAGGTAATTGGCGGCTGCGTCGAAAGCCACCATATGGGTGCCCGGCGCATCGATAGCCAGCGGCACGCGTCCGAGCTCGACACCGCGTGGCACGCGCGGCTCCAGATCGACCTTGCCGGCTTGGGAATAATGTTCGAAGCGGGTGAAGCGGTGCAGCACGAAAGGCGTGATCTCTCCCTTGTAGTATTCACCGAACTGCAATGTCAGGTTGCTGCTGGCGCCGACTGCGGCCGAATACGGTGTGGCTTGTACCCAGTATTCGTGTGCAGCGGCCGGCAGCACGGGAGCAAGGTAGAGGGCGAGCCAGGCGGCGTGAACGATGCGGCGGCTGAAGAGGCGCGGGAAAAAACAGACGCGGGGAACGCAGGAAAGGCGACAAAGGCTGCGGGTCATTGGAATCCATGAAAGTGACCATGGCCAGCATGGCAAGAACGAAACCTTAACAGCCTGGCCCACAGCCTGGTTTGCGCAAACGCCAAATGCTGAACCGGCTGGAATGGCTGCATCCGCTGCATGGTCGAACTGGCCGTCTGCACCGCATGGGCCGCATTGGCTGAATCGGCCACGTTGGCGGACTGGGCTGCGTGGGCTGCATGGGCTGCATGGGCTGCGTGGTCAACATGAACTAAATTGCTTGGATTGATGCCATGCTGTCCTGCGTCGCCAGCTGGCATGCTTGTGAAAACGCCCCGTCTGCAGCCGCAGCCTGTCCCGGCGTTCAGGCCCGACGCTTGAGCGCCACGGCTGCATCACCCATCGGGTCGGCTTCCGGCGCCAGCACCACCCGGTTCTTGCCCTGGTGTTTTGCCAGGTACAGTGCGCGGTCCGCCAGGTCGATCAGGGTTGCCATGTCGCCGCTGCCGTCGGCGCTGGACATCAGGCCGATGCTGACGGTCGCCGGCACCTGTCCAGGCATGGCTCTTCTGGCGAAACTGCTGCGTATGCGCTGGGCCACCACCAGTGCCTCCGCGGTGGCAGTATCGGGCAGCAGTACGGCAAATTCTTCGCCACCGTAGCGGCAGAATACATCGGCCTCGCGCAATTCCTGGGTCGCCAGTGCGGCAAAGGCCTTGAGTACACGGTCACCCATTGCGTGTCCATGGCGGTCGTTGACCAGCTTGAAGTCGTCGATGTCGATGATCAGCAACGCCAGGGGTTTGGCATGCCTGGCACAACGTCCAAGTTCGCGTGAAAACAGTTCGCAGAAGGCA
>JBPBPY010000356.1:0-3776 GCA_050954505.1 Janthinobacterium lividum | reverse complement strand
GCCGGTTGCCTTCTTGTAATCCTCCGCCCATTTGGCGTAGATTGGATAGGGGAACGTTGCGCCGGCACCGGTGATGTCGGCGGCAATGGCGGACGACAGCAGCATCAGCACACCGGCGGCGGCAGCCACCGGCTTCAGAATTTGTTTGAGCTTCATGGTTTCTCCAGTTGTGTGCCTTTTCGGACATGGCGAACTGTAAACATCAAATATGACACGATTATGACTTCGATGAAAAATTGACATGAATCTGGTCAAAACTGTTGTAAGGCAAGTGTTCTAGATGGCAACATACCCGTGTATTAACCACTGCTTCAAACGCTGTCTGTTCCATCATTTGATGCAAGTCCGGTCTGCGCCCGATTCATGCCACGGTCACATCGACCTGTCATGCTTGTGGTTTGGAGTGCTGTATCATCGGTTCAGACAGGCAATTCATGCGCCGCACCATATAACGCCATAAAAACCGACAAGCCCATGACAAACAAGGCAGAGACTTCTTCCCGGCTGGCCCCGGCTCAGTTGCCAGACGACATCGATGCGACGAAGACTGCTTCGAAAAAGCCGCCCGGTGCCGGCAAAACGGCCAAGCTGGCCGATGCCGGCAAAGCGCCTGCAATGGCGGCCGGGTTGAGTGAATCCCTGACCGGCAAGGCCAAGGGTGCCAAAAGCGCCACTGCTGCTACGGGCACACCAGCCACTGCAGCCACTGCAGCCGTTCCGGATAGCGCAGCGGTCACCATGGCGCAATCAGGCAAGCGTGCCGACCTTGCCAGCGCTGGCAAGGCCGCCCGCACCACTGCAACGCGCCAGGGCGCCAACGCCATGCAACTGCCAGCGACTCGCCGCAAAGCAAGCTCTTCACTCGGTTCGGCAGCTGCAGAGGTCGAAGCAGACACATCGACGCGCGGCAAACGGCATGTTGCCAAGGCCGCCCAGAAAGCCAGCCGTGACATGGCAAAAACAAAACCCAGGCAGCCGCTCGATGAAGCCGCCGCCAGCGCACCGCCGGGCGAATATCTTGACCGTGAATTGTCGCAGCTGGCCTTCAACCGGCGCGTCATTGCCCAGGCTGAAGATCCCTCGATTCCCTTGCTGGAGCGGCTGCGCTATCTGTGCATCGCCAGCAGCAATCTCGATGAATTCTTTGAAGTTCGCATTGCCAGCCTGCTGGCACGCCACCGCACCGATGCCCAGATCCCGGAACCGGCCGGCTTGACGGCGGCGCTGGAGCGCACCAGCGTCGAGTGCCACCGCATCGTCGCCCGCCAGTACCAGATCCTCAATGAAGATATCCTGCCGGCGCTGTCGGCCCAGGGCATCCACCTGTTGCGCAACAAGGACCGTAACGAAGCGCAGCGTGCCTGGGTAAAAGCGTATTTTGAAAAGGAAGTGCGCCCGCTGCTCACGCCCATCGGACTGGACCCGGCCCATCCGTTTCCCCAGGTGATCAACAAGAGCCTGAACTTCATCGTCGAATTGTCCGGCAAGGATGCGTTTGGACGCGGCACCGCGATTGCCATCGTCAAGGCGCCACGCGTTTTGCCGCGCGTCATACGGCTGCCCGATGAACTCTCGCCCAGCGGCATTTCACTGTGCCTGCTTTCTTCCGTGATCCATGCCCATATCGCCGAATTGTTTACCGGCCGCGATGTGCTCGATTATTCGCAGTTCCGTGTCACGCGCGACTCCGACCTGTGGGTCGATGAAGAAGAAGTCAAGAATTTGCGCCAGGCGCTGCAAAGCGAATTGCAGACCCGTGCCTTCGGTTTCGCCGTGCGCCTGGAAGTGGCGCGCAATTGCCCGGAAAACCTCTCGCGCTTTTTGCTGGAGCAATTCCACATCGACAAGAACCGGCTCTACCCGGTACACGGCCCGGTCAACATGGTGCGCCTGAATGAACTGGTCGAGCATTCTACCGACCCGGCGCTGCGCTTTCCGCCCTACGTGCCGACCTATCCGACCCAGCTGGCCAACGCCGACATCTTCAGCCTGCTGAAAAAGCAGGATGTGCTGCTGCATCATCCGTATGAATCATTCCAGCCGGTGATCGAATTCATCCGCGCAGCTGCCGAAGACCCGGATGTGGTGGCCATCAAGCAGACCATCTACCGCACCGGCATGAATTCGAACCTGATGGATTCGCTGATCATCGCAGCCCAGCGCGGCAAGGAAGTCACCGTCATCGTCGAGCTGATGGCGCGCTTCGATGAAGAAGCCAACATCAACTGGGCCGACCGCCTGGAGCGTGTCGGCGCGCAGGTGGTGTACGGCGTGGTGGGCTTGAAGACCCACGCCAAGCTGGCGCTGGTGATCCGCCGTGAAGCGCGCGACCTGCGCCTGTATGCCCACCTGGGTACCGGCAACTATCACCCGACGACCACCAAGTTCTATACCGACTTCGGTTTGCTGACCGCCAATCCGAAACTGACCTCGGAAGTCAATGAAGTCTTCATTCACCTGACCAGCCTGACCAAGCCGAAGACGCTGGAATGCCTGTGGCTGGCGCCCTTCGAACTGCAGAAAAACCTGATCAAGGCGATCCGCAACGAAGCACGGCTGGCGCGCCTGGGCAAGCCGGGGCGCATCATCGCCAAGATGAATGCGCTGCTCGATGAATCGGTGATCAAGGCGCTGTATGCGGCCTCGATCGATGGCGTGAAGATCGACCTGATCGTGCGCGGCGCCTGCGCGCTGCGCCCAGGAGTGGCCGGCATGTCGGAAAACATCCGGGTGTTTTCCATCATCGGCCGTTTTCTCGAACACAGCCGGATATTCTATTTTCAAAACGACCAGGCGCACGACACCTATCTCGCCAGTGCGGACTGGATGAACCGCAACCTGTTTCGCCGCATCGAAGTGGCTTTCCCGGTATTCGACAAGGCACTTAAGAAACGCATCATGCAGGAAGGCTTGCTGCCCTATCTGAAGGACAACAGCAATTCCTGGGAGCTGCTGTCGGATGGACGCTACCGGCGCGCAAAACCGCGCGGCAAGCAGGTAGCCTTCAGCGCCCAGGCCTATTTGATGCGCACGCTGGGGCCTGGCAAGGGCGGGGGCTGATGCAGGAAAGGACACCCTCGGTCGCCGGTGCAGGATGAGCGAAAAAAAGGCCAGTCCTCAGACTGGCCTTTTTTGAACACCTAAGCTTGAAGTCGAGCTACGCGATTAACGCTGACGAAAAGGATTTTGGTCACCTGACAGAGGAAATCCGTTGCTGCCACGCTGAGGAGAATTATTGAAGGAAGTCGGCGTGCGTCCTGCTGGCGCGTATGCAGCAGTCGGTGTATAGGGCGGTGCAGCAATCACGTTGCCATATGCATCAACTGGTGGAGGTTGCTGTGGATCGAAACCCATCTGGTCAAAAGACTGGGACAGCGCATGCGCGCCATTGTTTGAAGGGCCAGGCTGCTGCTGGTAAGCTTGAGCCGAAGGCGCCGCTGTGTGCTGCTGTGGCAAAGCCTGCATAGGCACCGGGCTTTGCGGTGTCGAAGGTCTACGATTGACGCCGTTACCAGACATCTGGCTGAGCAAGCGGGATTGTGCCGGATTCATGCGTGGCGCCGGCATGCCCATGTTCAGCCTGAGCGGACCACTCGTGTTGAGTTGCTGGGCGATTTCAATTTCCATCTTGCGGCGCTTTTGCTGCTTGAGGAACTGTACCGTCGGATTTGCACTAGCCACCAGCTTGTCCTGATCGGCCAGCTGAGGATGAGTACGTTCAGTGATATTAAACTCGTGCATTTTTCCATTCCAGTTGCGCGGATCTTTTTGTTCGA
>JBPBPY010000305.1:0-3778 GCA_050954505.1 Janthinobacterium lividum | reverse complement strand
CTCGACCCGAAGATCGATCGCCGCTGATGCCGACCGCTCCCTCAAGCGGTCTGCCCGCCGCGCGTGCCCCCCGAGCGGGGCGCCTCCAGGCTGGTGCGCTGGACGCCATCAGCGACGTTGCCGGTGTCACCGTCGGCCACGCCACCTTGACGGCCGGCGCCGTGCAGACCGGCGTCACCGTCATCCGTCCCCATGCCGGCGATGTCTTTCGCAACAAGGTGCCGGCGGCCGCCGTGGTGTTCAACGGCTTCGGCAAGAGCATCGGCCTGATGCAGCTTGAGGAACTGGGCCTGCTGGAGACGCCGATTGCCTTGACCAATACCCTCTCGGTCGGCGCCGTGGCCACCGGCCAGATCCAGGCGGCAATCGAAGCCAATCCCGGCATCGGCCGCACCCTGCCGACGGTCAACCCGCTGGTGTTCGAATGCAACGACGGCTATCTCAACGATATCCAGGCAATGATCGTCGAACCCAGGCATTACCATGCGGCGGCGGCTGCCTGCGCGCCGCAATTCGGCCAAGGCGCCATCGGCGCCGGACGTGGCATGTCCTGCTTCGATCTCAAGGGCGGCATCGGCTCGTCCTCGCGTGTGGTGAGCATCGCGGCCGGCGATGGCGCGGCTGGAATGACCAACGCGCACTATTGCGTCGGCGCGCTGGTGCTGGCAAATTTCGGCAAACTCGAACAACTGACCATCAGCGGCCTGCCCATTGGTGAACGCCTGCTGCGCCAGCGCCTGGCCGCTGCTGCAGGTTCCGAAGAAGGGACGGCGGCAGGTGCCAAATCCGGTACCACCGCAGATCCCGCAAGCCCTGAAATGGGTTCGATCATCATGATCATTGCCACCGATGCACCGCTGGATGCGCGCCAGCTGCGCCGTCTGGCCATGCGTTGCGGTATCGGCCTGGGCCGCACCGGTTCGATCTACGGCCATGGCAGCGGCGACCTGGCGCTGGCATTTTCCACCGCCGCCACGCTACCGCATCAGGCCAGCGGCATCAGCCACATTAGCGCCAGCCTGCACGACCATCTGCTCGATCCCTTGTTCCAGGCGGTGACCGAAAGCATCGAGCAATCGATCCTCAATGCCTTGTATGCCGCCGAGTCCGTGACCGGTTTCGCCGGTCACCAACGCCAGGCATTGTGCGAGCTGTTGAACCAGGCGTGAAGCCTTCCTTGATTCACCCTTGAACCTGACCCAACCCGAGCGACTCCATGAAAATCCTGATTTCAGTTGATATCGAAGGCGTGGCCGGCGTTTTCCATCCGGAGCAGACCCGTCCCGGCAACCCGGAATATGAACGCGCCCGCCGCCTGATGACGATGGAAGCCAATGCCGTGATCGACGGTGCGCTGGCCGGCGGTGCCAATGACATACTGGTCAATGATTCGCACGGCAGTTTCCGCAATCTGCTGCCCGACCTGCTGCACGCACAAGCCAGCATGGTGCTGGGCAAACCCCGCGTACTGGGCATGATGAGCGGCGTGGAAACCGGTGTCCACGCGGTGATGCTGGTGGGTTACCACGGGCGTTCACAAAGCCGCGGCATTCTGGCCCACACGATCAACAGCTTTGCCTTCGCGCGTGTCTGGCTCAATGACAGGGAATTGGGCGAGTCGGGCATTTACGGTGCACTGGCCGGCGAATTCGGTGTCCCGGTCATTTTCGGCAGTGGCGACGATATCTTTGTCGAGGAAGCGCGCCCGCAGTTCCCGCTTGCCCAGCTGCTTGCGCTGAAAACCGCACAGGGCGCCAGCAGCGGCATCTCGAGATCGACGACGCAGGCCCTGGCAATGCTTGCGGAAGGCGCGCAGGCAGCAGTCAAACAGCTTGCTTCAGCCCGCCCTTATGTGCTGCAGCCGCCAATCATTTGCCGGCTGCAAGCGCAGTCCACGGCACTGGCCGACCTGTTCGCCCAGCTGCCGATGGTCGAGCGTATCGATGCCGTCAGCATTGCCTTCACCGCACCATCGGTACAGTATGCAGTGCGCCTCCTCAACAGCATGTCGGCAATGTCGTTCATGCTGCGTTGAAGAATGCGCAGTTCAGACGAAATCGGCGGTGGCGTAATTCCCGTCGATGCTCACGCCCACTTCGGTCTGATTGGGATCCATCAGAATTGCCCGGTGCCCTGGACTGTTCATCCACATGTCCACCGCCTGCTGTGCTGAAATGCCATTGCTGGCCATGGCGGTGATTTCGCCATCGGCACCGTAGTCGCCAATGTTGATGTGGTGGCCCAGCTCGCCGCTAGAATTGTTGATTGCGTCATTGGCGGCCGAGGCCTGGTTGAGCTTGTCGGTGTTGGTCAGCGGATTGAGTCCGTTATCGGTGCGCACCTTGTTGATCGCTTGCAACAAGGCTGCTTCGCTGGCGCTGCTTCCCGGGGCGGCAGTATCGATGGCGCCTGCATTCGATGTTGCCGTCGTCGTCGAGCCGGCCGTTGTCGAGCCCGTATCGGTTGCTGCAGAAGCAGAGGAACCACCGATCTCGTTTGATCCGCTGTCATCCGAAGCCGAGATTTCATCGGGATCGCTTGCGCCACCACCGCGGCCTGACTTGTTCTCGGCCCTGCCCTGTCCCTGGCCTTCCTGCAGACCGCCATGACCGCCATGACCGCCACGATGGCAATGCTCGCCACCAACGGCAGGGGGTGGGGAAAAATTCGAATGTCCTCCGAAGCGTCCGATCATGGTATTCCTTTTCATTCTGTGGAAAAATTGCAGGACACGCTGCTGCGCTCCCTGATCATGAGTGGAAACAGCCTAGGCGAAAGTTCCTTTCGGTCAATTCTTGCCCAATGCACGGCTTCCAGATCCTGTTCGAAATTTCATCCAACGCTATACTGTGATTCGCCTTCACGGCAGGCCGCAGGTGTGCAGCGTCAAATTCCCGACGCAATACCCATGCGGCAATCGGGCCCGAACCACCACTGCATGCGCTACCATTTTGCAGAGGCCGCGATCACCCTGCGCCTGGCTGGCAAGGCACCCTGTCTTGTTCATGAAAAGGAGGAATGTGATGACCTTCAATACCATGCATCTCAGCGTTTCAATCAATTGCAGTGCCGACGAGGCTTACCAGTTTGTGTCGAATCCCCGCAACCTTCCAGCCTGGGCATCAGGCCTTGCCGGCGGCATCGAGCAAATCGATGGCAAGTGGGTGGCCGAGTCGCCGATGGGCCGCGTGACAATCACGTTCGCGCCCGAGAACAGCTTCGGTGTGCTCGATCACGAGGTGGCCACCGAATCGGGCGAGCGATTTGCCAACCCGATGCGGGTCATTCCCAACGATGATGGCTGCGAATTGATCTTTACCTTGTTCCGCCGCACCGCGATGAACGATGCCGAGTTTTCCGAGGATGCGCGCACCATTACCAAAGACCTGCACAAACTGCGGCATTTGCTCGAGCGTCAGGCGCCTGCGTCATAGGCAAGCGCGAAGCGAAAGGCACGACGACCCAGGCAGGATTTCGGCTGTACGCACGCCTGGGCAGCACATGGTGCCGACTTGTCCGGGTTTGCCATCCAGGGTTTTTTCCGCGTCGTTTTGCGGCCGCGCCGTTTTGCGACGGCACTTGCCGTTGCCGTTGCCCTTGCCAATGCCGCTGAAAATCCGGACAAGCCCCCATCGCCGCACTGGTCTACTTTATAATCCAGCGCATCGTTGATGGGCAAAATCATATGAACTACACACTAGTCGGCTTTGTGGTGCTGTACCTGGTCGGGACCCTGGCACTCGGGGTGTGGGCCGGCACACGCATCAAGAACACCAGG
>JBPBPY010000238.1:0-3783 GCA_050954505.1 Janthinobacterium lividum | reverse complement strand
CGCCGGCGCAGTTCGATCGGGTCGATCCGCATGGCGTGGGCCAGCTCGTCCAATGCCGACTCCAGGGCGAAGGTGCCAACCGACTCGCCTGGCGCACGCATGAAGGTATTGGGCACAATGTTCATGTCGGCGACCTGCTGGGCGAGCTTCATGGTTTGCGTGGCGTACAGGTGCCGGGCCGGAAAGGAATTGCTCCGGGCAGTTGTTATGCGGCGTCATGGCGGCACAACCGGTGTGGATCAATGCCGCCAGCGTGCCATCGGCATTTGCACCGAGCGCCACGCGCTGATGCGTGGTGGTGCGCCCGCCCACGCTGCGATGCACGCCCTCGCGCGAGAGCACCACGCGCACCGGTTTGCCGGCCAGCCGGGATGCCGCAACGGCCAGGATCTGATGGTCCCACAGGCCCTTGCCGCCGAAGGCGCCGCCGACAAACGGCGCCATCACCCTGACCTGGTTTTCCTTGATGCCGAAGATTTCCGCCAGCGTCCAGGCGCTGGCGTTGACCATCTGGGTGGCGTCATGGACGATCAGCTTGTCGCCCTGCCAGGCCACAGTCGTGGCATGCAGCTCGATGGCGTTATGGTTGTGGCGCGGTGTGGTGTACAGGTGGTCAATGACGAAGTCGGCTTTTTCCAGGGCCGCTTCAGCGTCGCCAACCTTCACCGTTGGCGGCTCGCCCAGCAGGCTGTCTGGCTCGCGCGCATGCGCCATGGCTTTTTCGAACACGGTATCGGCAGGGGTTTCTTCATATGCCACCACGATCTGCTGCTTGGCGTAGTCGGCCTGTTCCTGGGTTGTGGCCAGCACCACGGCAATGGCCTGGCCATTCCAGCGCACCTTGTCATCCTGCATGACCGGCAGGTCGCTGGCGCCAGCGGCCTTGGGTGCGGTCATCATCACCTTCGGCGCATTCATGCGCGGCGCATTCTTGTAGGTCATCACCAGCGCCACACCGGGCGCCTGCTCAGCTGCGGCCGTATCGAGCTGCGTGATGCGTCCACTCGGTATGGCGCTGTAGAGCAGCGCGGCGAACAACAAATCTTCCATCGGCACTTCGGCCGAGAATTGTGCGGTGCCGCTGACCTTCAGCGCACCGTCGACGCGCGACTTCGGTGCACCGATCAGGCCCTGCTGCAGGCGCAAGCCGTCCGGCGAAGCGCCGGGCAACCAGCGGTCGGGGGTGTGTTCGACCACTTTTTTCATGATGCTCTGGCCGACTTCCTGGATGATGTTCATGACTGTGCTCCTTGCTTGATCAGCTTGTCCAACACAGCCAGCACGGTGCGCCTTGCCAGTTCGATCTTGAAATGATTGTCGCGCAGCCCGGCCGCGTCGGCCAGCTCGGCAGCGACTGCCGCCTGCAGGGTATCGGCATTGGCCGGCGCGCCACGCAGCAAGGCCTCGGCCTTCAGCGCGCGCCATGGCTTGTGCGCCACGCCGCCCAGCGCCAGACGCACATCGCCTATCACGCCGCCTTGAACCTCGATGGCCGCGGCCACCGACACCAGCGCAAAGGCATAGCTGGCGCGGTCGCGGACCTTGCGATAGGTGGAGGTGGCGGCAAACGGCAGCGCGGGAATTTCCACTGCAGTGATCAATTCGCCGTCTGCCAGCGCATGTTCGATATGCGGCGTCTGCCCCGGCAGCCGATGCAGTTCGATGAACGGCAGGCTGCGCTGGCCGGCCGGGCCGGTCACATGAACGATGGCGTCAAGCGCAGCCAGCGCCACGCACATGTCGGAAGGATGGGTGGCCACGCACGATGGCGACGCGCCGAGGATGGCATGGATGCGGTTGATGCCCTCGATGGCGTCGCAGCCGGCGCCCGGCTTGCGCTTGTTGCAGCGCGCGGCATCATCATAAAAATAGTTGCAGCGGGTGCGCTGGAGCATGTTGCCGCCAACGGTTGCCATGTTGCGGATCTGGCCGCTGGCGCCGGAAAGCAAGGCCAGCGACAGCATGGGAAAACGCTGCCGCACCGCCATGTCGGCGGCAACCAGGCTGTTCTTCGCCGCTGCGCCGATCAGCATGCTGCCATCTTCGCGGGCTTCGATGGCGGTGGACAAACCGGTAACGTCAACGAGCGCATCGGGCAATTCGATCGTCTCGCGCATCAGATCGACCAGATTGGTGCCACCGCCAAGATAGCGCGCAGCAGCCGACTGGCGGTTCAATTCCACCGCCCCGGCGGCGTCCTGGGCCAGATGATAGGAGAAGGGATTCATGCGACCTCCGCAGCGGTGACTGATTGCGCTGTCGGTTGCGACGACGGTCGAGATGCTGGCAGCGACGGCTGGGATGTCGGCTGGGATGTCGACTGGGATGCGGGTTGGGAAGACACCTGCGGCTGCGATTGCCCGGCAGTCTGCGCGCTTCCCTCTGCCTCGAAGGTTTCGGTGATGGCATCGATGATGCCGTTGTAGGCACCGCAGCGGCACAGGTTGCCGCTCATGCGCTCGCGCACCTCGTCATGGTCGAGGATCATGGTTTGCGCACAGGGATGCACGGTGACTACGCTGGGCATGCCACGCCGCACTTCATCCATCATGCCGACTGCGGAACACAGCTGCCCGGGAGTACAGTAGCCGCACTGGAAACCATCGTGCTCGATGAAGGCTTGCTGCAGCGGATGGAGCTTGCCTGCACTGCCAAGTCCCTCGACCGTGACGATCTTGCGGCCCTGGTATTGCACTGCAAGCGCCAGGCAGGAATTGATGCGCTGGCCGTCAACCAAGACGGTGCAGGCACCGCAGGCACCCTGGTTGCAACCCTTCTTCGAACCGGTTAGATGCAGATGGTCGCGCAACAAGTCCAGAAGCGACACACGCAGATCGATGTCGGCATCGATGGTGTTGCCGTTGATGTGGAATTTCATGTTTCCCTCTTCTTAAAGGACGGTGGCGGCATGCCTGGAGATGCCCATGCCAACAGGAAATGGGACGTGACGATGACGCCGGCAGCAAACCCGTAAATGGTCGATTTTGCAACGGGTTCGCGGGATGGCAATGGATAAAGCGCAACGAATGTGCGCTGGATCAAATTACGCGGGATTCAATTATGGTGGCTGGGCCAACGGCGAACACCGGTTTCCTGAGCATGCTTGCCAAAAGGAAACTTGCCGGCTGCCATGGCGAATGCACGGATCAGGCCGGCGACGGTCGGCCCGAGGCAGTTCTAGAGCTTGAAATCGACCGGCTGGCTGGCCGGCGGGCGCGGCAACGACGGCAACTCGCGCGGCATGCCAACGCCGTAACCCTGCACGCCGTTGACGCGCAGGCTGGCAAGCACGCCCCACTCTTGCTCGTTCTCGACCGATTCGGCGATGACCTTCAAATCCAGTCCATGGGCAATCGTGGTCAAGGATTCGACCAAGAACTGGTTTTCGCGGCTCTCGGCTAGACCGCGCACATAGCTGCCATCGATTTTCAGGTAATCGATTTTCAGCGTGGACAGATAGCCGTAGGAGGAAAAACCGCGGCCGAAATGGTCGATGCCGAACTTGCCGCCGAGTGCGCGCACACGCAGTACAGCCGAGCGCAGCGCTTCGAGGTTGTCGAGCGCGCCGTATTCCGAGACTTCGAAGGCGATCTGCGCGGCCGCCGTGCCGTGCTGGCGCAATGCCTCGCATAGCCATTCCATGAACATCTCGTCTTGCACAGCCGACTGCGCCAGGTTGACCGCCACCACGCTGTTGCCGTATTTACCGGCTTCGATGCCGGCCAGTACCTCGCCCACCACCAGCTTGTCGAAGTCCGCCGTCAAGCCCAGCCGCTTGGCCAT
>JBPBPY010000212.1:0-3793 GCA_050954505.1 Janthinobacterium lividum | reverse complement strand
TTGCCGGCGTCGATATGGGCGCTGATGCCGATGTTGCGATAGCGATCGATGGGGGTTTTGCGGGTCATGGCCTTGCCTCTTGTGGTAGACGGAACGGTGAATGCGGGCTGTTCGATACCTCTTTGAATTGGTACGTCTGTATTTGCTGCCGGCGCGGTCGATAACAAGGGCTGCCGGAGCGGCTGCAGCGTGGTTGCATTGCAGCGCAGTGGCCGCTGAAGTCAGCCGTGTACCGATCCGCGCTGATCAACGAATCGATTGCTGGACAGGCAACGCGCGGCAAAATGCTGCGGCAGCACGGGACAAGCTGCGGCTGTCCGGTGACCGTTACTGTGCGCTCATTGTGTACTGCTCGTCAACCGTCAAGATACGGTTAATGGTGCAGCAGCTTGCGGGGAATATGCGGCAAGCACGGATGGATTGGCTCGCGAGGCTGGCGAGGCTGGCATGACTTGCGCGGCCCGTGGTCCTGTCGACAAGCTTCGACCACAACTTGTCGGGGGGGGGGATGAAGAACCACGGTTGGCCGGGTTTGCAAGGCTGGCATACAGGCGAGAGCTGCCTGGCTCTCGCAAGCCGCCGTTACAAACCGCCGGCCAGCTGGAATCGGCGCATTTGAAGGGGCGTGCCTTTGCGCTGCAAGGCATCGACCAGTTCCCGGCTGCGCCACCTGGCGCTGGCCGAGAGGCCGTGCATCTTCCAGAATTCATCGTTTTCCGAACTCATGTGGTTCAGGATGCCGCTGTTGACCATGTCTTGCGGCGTGCGCAAGCCCGGGTTGGCTGACCCTGCAGCACGATAGCTGCGGGCCAGCGCCACCAGGTCGTCATTGCTGGGCACTGCTGCCGCGCCGGCACGTTCGCGCGCGCTGCCGCTCTGGCCCTGCGCCGAGGCAAAGAACTCGGGATGAAACTGCAGGCCGATGATGGGCGCGGCAATCGACATGTTTTCCACCACCATCGGAATCTGCCACACCTCGCCGGTCAGGTCGTCGACCACTGGATGAATCACCGTCGCCTTCAGGCTGCCGGTGGTGTTGGCCAGATCTTGCAGCGAGACTGCCTGATGATGGTAGACAGCAGCGCGGAAGGAGCCAAAGCGATTGCCGTAATGGCTGCCGACGGGCTCATCATGCGCCGGGTCCGCGGCCAGCACATGGCGGTTCTTCCACTCCAGCACCTGCACGCCAACCTGGCCCGAACCGATATGCTGGATCAGCTTGGCGCCGTAATAGATGCAGGTCATCTGGAAACCACGGCAAATCGCCATCAGGGGCAAGGAAGACTGGCGCGAGAAATGGATCAAGCCCAGTTCAAGCAGGGAGCGCTGGTAGTCGCCGCTCCAGGCGGTCGCCGCATGCGAGGCTTCGCCATACAAGGCTGGCGAGACATCTTCGCCGCCGGGCAGCACCGTGCCAGACGTGTGGCTGACAATCCGGCTGGCGCGCCGCACGATTGCCGCGGCATTCGGATAGGTGTCGGGCTGCGCCATGAGCGCCTCGACAATACGCCGGGCCAGCGATTTATCGGCAGCGGCAGCGGAAGCGGCAGCAGCAGCGCCAAGGGCGCCCGCGCCGGCGCCGGCATTGAGCACCGCAATCAGGCTGGCGACTTCTTCATCGATCTTTTGCGGTTTTGCCTCTGCATGGCGCATCATGATCCGCAAGGGAATGCTGTTGCCGACATCGGCCAGTTTGCGCCCGACCAGTGGCACGCTGATGCCCCGTGTATCGGACACCAGCGTCGTCACTGCCGGCCTGGTCTGGCGCTGCGTACGCGACGACGCCAGGTCGAGTTCGATATTCGCATCGCACAGCAGCGTGTCGGTGAGGTTGCAATGGCGCATGGCACTGTGCTGCGCCTCGACATCGAAGAAATGCGTGGCTGGCAGGCTGCAATGGGTGAAGGTGGTGCGCTGCAGGTTTGCTCCTTCGAAGCTGACTTCACCCAGGCTGGAGCGAACGATCTGCACCTGGTCCAGGCGCGCGTGTGCGAACGAGGTATCGAAGAAGGTGCAATGATCGAGCCGGCTGTGCTGCAACCGCAACTCGGTGAAGATCGCACCATCCATGACCACGCGCTGCAGCCGGCAGCCTTCGATCGTCCAGCGCCGCAGCGTTTGATTCTTGAACGAGCAATCGACCAGGGAGATGTTTTTCAACTGCACATCGTCCAGCAAGGCGGGATCGAACTGGCTGAAATCGATCGCGGTCAGGCTGGGCGAAAATCCGTTTTCACCCAGTTGGCTGGCCAGATCGAGCGGCCTGGGGGCATCACGCAATATCGATTCGAGCGCATGCTGGCCGATGACAGGCAAGCCATCGCTGGTGCCTGACACCAGCTTGAGCAGACGTTGCTGGATGGCTGAGCGGGTGCGCATCATTGGCGCCCTTGCCGCTGAATGTGCCGGGGCAGCATGGACTGTATGGATGTTGGCAACGCGGTCCTGCGCCGGAACGGCAGGACGGTTTGCAACAACGGACCGATCGGTAAAAGCAGTGGTATTCGATGAGACGCGCATGATCAGCGATGAAAATGAGAAACGATGCACGATGATGCCTCGGAAGAAACCCGCCGATCAACGAATAAAAATGCATAACCTTATCTCTTTGGCGCTGTGATCGACTTCCACAACGCCCACTTCAGTCGGCAATCGGCAACGCCGTGCGGTACTTGACCTGCTTGAGCGCAAAGCTGGAGCGGATGTTCTTGATGCCGGGTACATGGGTCAGGTGGTCGAGGATAAAGCGTTCCAGCGCCTGGATGTCCGGCACCACCACGCGCAGCAGATAGTCGGCGTCGCCCGTCATCAGATACACCTCCATGATTTCATCGAAGTCGCGCACTGCCTTTTCGAACGTCAGCAAGGCGGCCGATTCCTGCTTCTCCAGGCTGACCTGGATGAAGACATTCATCTTCAGTCCCAGCGCGGGCGGATCGACCAGCGCCACGTACCTGGTGATGACCTTGCTTGCCTCCAGGCTCTTCACGCGTGCAAGTGTCGGCGATGGCGACAGCTTGATCTTCCTGGCCAGGTCGATGTTGCTGATGCTTGAGTCTTCCTGCAGGGCTTTGAGGATGCGCAGGTCGATGTGATCGAGGGTGGACGCCATGTCAGGCTTTCAAGAATCCGGGATGAGCGATTTTATGCCCTCCTCTGCCATTGCAACAGCAGCGCAAACCGTACAGGTGTGGCTCGCACGCAAATCCCATCTGGCACCTATACGGCACCATTCCTTGCCTTTTTTCGCAGAATTGGCTACCTTTGAGGTCCAGAAAGGCCAGCAACCATGGACTGCCATTTGCAAATTTTTCACCACAACGCCTGGCGCGATTGCGCCTGCGTCAGCGTGCCCAGACCGGCATTGGGTGGCGTCGGCGCCACGGCATGGATGGAATACGATCTCGATTACGCCTTCGAAGTGGGTGCAGCGGCGGTTTCCCTGGTTTACCCGGTGAACGCCAGTCACCATGTCCTCGATCAATGGCCAGCATTCATGTACGACTTGCTGCCGCAAGGCAATGGCAGGAAATATCTGCTTGGGCAGTTAGGTCTTGGAGACGGTCCCGGGGCCGACCTGGCACTGATCTGTGCTGGCGCGTTCAATCCCATCGGTAATGTTCGGGTGCGTGAAGCAGTCGCATACTTCAACGCGCATGTGCTGCGTCATGGCGGGCAAACCATGAAAACAGGCATGACCATGAACACGCTGCTGGCGCGTGGCGATGAATTCCTCGAACGCATGACGGCCCATGGCATGCTCGCAACCGGCACCACGAGTGTTCAGGGCGCG
>JBPBPY010000093.1:0-3803 GCA_050954505.1 Janthinobacterium lividum | reverse complement strand
ATTATTCTCCTTACCAAAAAAGTAGTAGATATGAAGGAAGAGGCAGTGCTTATAAAGCGTATAAGTGCTAAGGAGAAGAAGTATTATTATTTTAGTAACTGAGCGCCGAGCACTTAAATGTGTATAGCTTCTTCTTATGTTCTATGGCGGTGAGTTCTAACCCTTAATTGTGAGCTCTAAGTCTTAATTGTAAGCCCTAAGTCTCAACTATACGAATGGTATAGTTCTGCTTCTTACTAGATCTCCCTAAACTCTTAGAGCGCGCTAAGACCTCTTTACTAGCATATTTTACTTCAAATTTATACAGTAGCTCTTTTGCGTTCTGCAAATTATCTTCTTTTATTCACTAATTGTGGGCGTAAGACTAGCCTTATTAATGTACGAGATAATAAGGCTTATTAGACCTAATCTTATTGGCGAGGATTAACTCGATAAACTATTCTTCTAAATTAATAACAAGCTCTAGAGGCGGCGTAAGAGCGCCCTTAGGTCAATCGCGATACGATTCGAGCAGTAAAAACTTGAAATATTATAAACTTGCTATTTCGATAGCAGTTCGAGCTTATAGGCTTGCCTGCTAATACGCTTGAAAAGGTTAAAAGGTTCTTCAAACTTATTTGCGAGCTTCTTGCTCTTGCGATTCATATATAGGTTTACTATAGAGAGTAAGACTTCATTGCCGACCTTAAATTTTATAATCTTATACTTTAAGTAGTGGTTTTGGCGGCGTGCTTAAATAATCGTTAATATCTTGACTATATTTTAGCGACGAGTAATTAAACCGGTAATATATTACTGCGCTCCCGGTACGGGCTTATACCTATCCTAGGTTTACGCTAGTAAGCTATTAGGGAATATAGGAACCTCGCCCGATATATTTCCTTACTAAAAGCAGTAGAAGATATAGAAGTACGTTTCTAGCTCTTAATTCTGAGGCTCAGTCTAGCTATCTATTTGAAGATATTATACTATAGAGATTCTTTTCTTAATGCTTAAGAAGTAACTTAAACTGTCCTAGTAATTGTACTTAACGCTTAAGCCTTAATCGGAAATAAATAACGCTAGAGCGCTATACTCGAAGATAATATACCTTTTAATTAAATTGGCGAGCTAAGGCGCATTGATAGTCTTACGGCATGTAATCTAGCGCACAAGCTTCGTGAACCGATTGACTATAACGAGAATGTTATTATAAACATAGCCGTACTTATCCTTGGATAGAGGCAAGGCGGTAGTAAACTAATGCTTACCTGCTACGCCGGGCACTCATAGCTTAGTTAAATCTCTATACAGCTTGTGTCGTTAGGGTTTCGTTCTCTAGCAAACTTCGTATACTCTAATCTAGTTAGCGATATCTTAATTCATTTTCTCTTAGAAGTACTTCCTTCTTGGATATTCGGACGTATGATTCTTGCTATAGTACCTAGCGGCCTGTGCTTTATAGTTACGTGCAAGAATCTCTTACTATAATATGGATAATCTAGGTATCTAGACCTCATTATGAAATCTAAACAAATTATTGTTATTACGTCGCTAGTACGCTCCTTCGTAAAGTCGCGTCTATTTCAATCCGGCGGCGCGCCGGAGGTAGCCTTACTTCGGACTAGGCAATGGTTTAGGTCTAGCTAGAACTCTATATGCTATACCGACATTAATATACTCGCCCTATATAAGGAAGGGAATAGCTTCCTATACTTCCCGAATAACGGAGGTAAGGTCTTGGCCACCTTCGTTTGCTATCGCTATTTCGTTACTTACTGCTACTCCTATCAGGCAATATAGGACGAGATATCTTAGACTATTAATCCTAGTGAAGAGATAGCTAGTATCTGTTACGGGCGTATATAATTGATCTATATATAAGGCCTAGAAGGATCTAACTATTATAACTAAGTCGGGGGTAAGTCGGGAGCTACCCCACTCTAAAGCTATAGCGAAAGTAGAACCTAATATAAGCGTAGAGATAATATCCATGGAAGATCCTTCCGTTATTTGTTTATCACGACGGGCGAATATAGGTAACTTCTATTGCAACGTAGGCAATATTATCTTAAATCTTACTCGGTTGTTGGACGACTATTGCTAGTCTAGCTACCGAAAGGGCCTATCTACGAGATTAATCTTTCTAGGCTTATTTAATCTTAAAGTTGTAGGTAGTAAGGTCTTTAGCCTAGTAAACCCACCTGAAATTCAGCTCTATATTTGTTATAGAATGCTTTGAATTATTATAATATATATATACGGATTATATGTTATACGCGAGCTGGGTAGTAGCACTAATCCTTGAACGCGGCCTAGATAGTCATTAGCCTTTTATTATACGTATAGTAACACGTCCAATAGTATAAACCCGTCTGGCTATAGAAAGCGATAAGGTGCTGGTAATTATTCGTACCGGCTTCGCCTTAAGGTTGTAGCAGGATCGCTATATATACAAACCTAGGTATATTAGTAATAACTATTAGGGGTAGGACTAGGTTAAAATGCCGAAGCAATGGCATTAACTTAAATACATCTTTAAGCTTCATTAACGTCTCTTCTATAGTATCGGACTATACCTATTTGAGAGTCTAACCTGCTGCGGCATATTTTACCAGGGATATTAGAGGCGTCGCAATTATCGAGTAACCCTCGAAAAACCGACAGTAGAAGTTCGCGAAGCTGAGGGAGACCTATACTTTATATATACTCCCGGGCTTAGGCCATCCGACAACTATTGTAACTTTTGTTTCATCTATTTTGCCCCCTTTAGGAGTTACCAGATAGCCTAGGAATTTAATAAGTTTCTACCTAAAGGTATATTTGGGAAGCTTCATATAGAGGCCCTACTATCGAAGCTTCTCTAGCACTTCTCGGATATGATCAGCGTACCGCTCTTCTTTGGTGGAGTAGATTAGGATATTATTAAAGTATGTAATATAGATTAAGTCGACCGAATTACCTAGAGCACGGTAAGTGTAATTCATAAACGTTGCCAGGGTACTCGCTAGACCGAATAGCATTACTATACATTTATGGTAATTGTAATATATTCTAAACGTGGTCTTCTACTTATTGCCCTTCTTGATTTAGATTGATAGTAGGCGTGCCGTAAGTCCAATTTCGTAAAACTTCAGTACCAGAAAGCCTATCTAGTACCGTACTAACAAGCGGTAGTGACTAGTGATTCTTTCTTATAAGGTTATTTAGGCCTCGATAACTAACGTATAATCGAGACGTACTATCTGCTTTAGGAATAAATAAGATAGGCGCGCCTATAGGCGAGTTGCTCTTATAAATCTAACCTTTCTTATAAACATCGTCAAGATAGTCTTATAGTAGCTTTCAATCTAGCTACAATAGGTTATAGATTAACTTACAAGGCGGGATCTTATTCCTAATATTAATCTTATAATCCTATTATAAATTGGAAGGCAGCTTACTTACTAGCTCTTCTGAAAACACGTTTATATACTTGACTTACTTAGTAGGGTCTAATTAATCGGCTGCTACGCTTCTGATATAGGCTTAAGTGCCAGTAAAATCTTTATAGGGACTACCAGCTAAGCTATAGTCCCTATACTATGATATAGGATAGATGGTAGGGCCTCGATCTTTCTTAGCAGTCATTATACTAATAACGGTAGTATTGTCGACAGTATAGACGCGCCCCCGTTATAAGGTATACTCTAGCGCCGGGGTAGGGTCGCCACGCCATTTAACGCTTTAGTCGCGAATATAAATTAGTATTCTATAATCCCAAAGCTATAGTAGGGGGAGGATTATATTGAAACCTATAAGCTTAGTCTCTGCGAATATATGAA
>JBPBPY010000025.1:0-3809 GCA_050954505.1 Janthinobacterium lividum | reverse complement strand
ACAACGGGCTTTGGCTGCGCCGGCTGGATCTTTGCCACTGGCGGATCTGGCGGAACCGCTTGCCGGTCACGCGTAGCGCCACGTTGTCTGCCTGTGCTGGAAGTCGCATTCGCCATTTTCATTCTCCGAATGGGCCGCCACGATAGCGGTTTCGGGGGTGAGTAACAGAATGACTATCGAGGTTCCGTCATTGACAATGTAAATTGGTGATGTCAGGTGATGCCGCTGCGCCTGCGCGGTCTATGCGGCATATGCGGCCTATGTGGCATTGTCCTAGCGCTGTGTAGCGCGCCTGCGCACACAGTCGATATATGCCTGGCCGTCAGGGGGCGTGCCGTTGCGCTGCGAGGTCCACATCATCTGGCCCAGGCACTCCATGATCTGGTGATGGGCGTCATGTTCCGAACCGGTACGCCGCGCCAGTCCGAGGAACGCCTCGCGAATCCCCGGCGGCTGGTCGATGGAAATTTGCTCGGCAATCGACAGATGCATCGACAGGTGCAGGAAGGGATTGCTTTGCCCGCCTTCGACCGGGTAGGTTGCCAGCAGCGCGGCATCCAGATCGGCCAGCGTGTCGGCATATTCGGGATGTTGCAGCAGCCAGTCGCGCGCAATGATTTCCAATGGCGTCATGACCGAACCTGCACCTTGCTTGCGCCAGGTTTCGCAGAAAAAGCGCCGCACATCGTCCTGGGTCGGGGTAAACATGTCTTAAACCGCTTTCTCTGGCTTGGGGGTTTTTGGCTTGTAATCGCACAGGTCGACAATCATGCAGTTCCAGCACAGCGGCTTGCGGGCAATGCAGGTGTAGCGGCCATGCAGGATCAGCCAGTGGTGGGCGTCGAGCAGGTATTCACGCGGCACGAAGCGCAGCAGCTTTGCTTCGACTTCCTCGACATTTTTGCCTGGTGCCAGACCGGTTCGATTGCTGACCCGGAAGATGTGGGTGTCGACCGCCATCTCTGCCATGCCGAAGGCTGTGTTGAGAATGACATTGGCAGTCTTGCGTCCGACCCCGGGCAGCGCCTGCAGCTGCTCTCGGGTACGCGGTACTTCGCCGCCATGTTCGGCCAGCAGGATACGGCAGGTTTCAATGACATTGCGCGCCTTGCTGTTGTACAGTCCAATGCTCTGGATGTACGGCGTCAAGCCCTCGACACCCAGGTCGTAAAGCTGCTGCGCCGTGTTCGCCACCGGGTACAGCTTGCGCATGGCCTTGTTGACCGAGACATCGGTGGCCTGTGCCGACAGCATCACCGAAATCAGCAGTTCGAACGGTGTGCTGTACTCGAGCTCGGTGGTCGGGTGCGGATTGGCTTGCTGGAAGCGCTCGAACATTTCGCGCCGCTTGGTATTGTTCATCCTGGTTTGTCCGCCGGTTGTGCCGGTTGTGCCGGTTGTGCCTGTTCTGCCTGGCGTGCCGCCGCCTGCACACGTGCACGTTCGATGGCGGCACCGAGGATGGCTTTCTTGCGGGCCTGTTCCTGGGCGGCTTGCGGCGAGCCGGCAATCTCGGTTTCGACTTCGACCATCTTGGCAGCGGCCTTGGCAGCCAGGCGCTCCTCGTTTTCCTGCCTGTCGCGCTGCAAGCGGATCTCGCGGCTGCGGTAGTTCCGGCGCGCCTGGTCGGCCTGATCCTGCGACCAGGCATCCCAGCCGGTCCTGCCCGGCGTGACGGGGACCATGCTGATGCAGTCCACAGGGCAGGGCGCCACGCACAGGTCGCAACCGGTACAGAGTTCATCGATGACCGCGTGCATCTGCTTGGCCGCGCCAAGAATGGCATCGACCGGACAGGCCTGGATGCACAGGGTGCACCCTATGCAGAGCATTTCATCGATGCGCGCAAGCGGGCGCTCGCGCTCGACCCCGTGGCTGGTGTCGAGCGGCAGCACCGGTTTGTCCAGCAAGGCAGAAAGCCGCCGTATGCCTTGCGCACCGCCGGGCGGACAGCGGTTGTGGCTTGCAGCACCATTGGCAATGGCTTCGGCATAGGGACGGCAAGCCGGATAACCACAGCGGGTACACTGCGTTTGTGGCAAGGCATCTTCAATGAGGTCAGCGAGCGACTTGCCCGGCTCGGCGGGGGAAAGCAGGTTCAATGGCATAAGCCGTCATTATCGGCTTTATCGCCAGCGGCTTCAAATAAAAAACCGCAGGCTCGAAAGAGGCTGCGGTTCGGTTGCCGATGCACGCTGCGCCAGCCAGCATCCAGACTTGGTCAATCAGCCATTGGCCTTGATGAAGTCGGCGATCTCCGGGCAAATCACCTCGCGCCAGCGGCGTCCGGCAAAGATGCCGTAGTGGCCGCATTTTTCAGCGGTGAAATGCTGTTTCATCTTGGCCGGAATGCCGGAGCACAAGCCTTGCGCCGCTTCGGTCTGGCCGGAACCGGAAATGTCATCGAGTTCGCCTTCGATGGTCAGCAGGGCGACGTTCTTGATATCCTGCGGCCGCACCAGCTTGCCCTCGACTTCCCAGGTCCCTTTCGGCAGGCGGCCTTCCTGGAACACTGTCTTGATGGTTTCCAGATAATACTCGGCCGGCATGTCAAGCACGGCATTGTATTCATCATAGAATTTGCGGTGTTCTTCAGCAGAGGCATTGTCGCCTTCCCGCAAATGCATGTAGAAGTCCCAGTGGCTTTGCGCATGGCGCTGGGGATTCATGGCGACAAAGCCGGCATGCTGCAGGAAGCCCGGATACACGCGCCGGCCCGAACCGGGATAATTTGGCGTGACCTTGTGGATGACATTGTTTTCAAACCAGGAAAACGGTTTTTCCATCGCCAGGTCATTGACCTTGGTGGGCGATTTGCTTGGATCGATCGGGCCGCCCATCATGGTCATGGTCTTGGGCAGCTTGGCATCCTTGGCAGTGGCCATCAGGGAAATGGCGGCCAACACCGGCACCGTTGGCTGGCACACCGAAATCACGTGCACATCCGGCGCCAGGGCGCGGATGAAATCCTGGACGTAATACACATAGTCATGCAGGTGAAATGCGCCTTCTGCAACCGGCACCATGCGCGCATCGGTCCAATCGGTAATGTAGACATCATGCTGGGGCAACAATTCACGCACGGTTTCACGCAGCAGCGTCGAATGATGCCCGGAGAGGGGCGCCACCAGCAGCACGACAGGCTGCTTATTGAGCGCTGTTTGCTTGCCGGTAAGCGATTTCTTGAAATGCAGCAGGCGGCAGAAAGGCTTGTCGACGGTCACCTCTTCATGGATGGCAATGGCTGCGCCATTGATGTCCACAGTGGTGATGCCGAATGCCGGTTTTTCATAATCCTTGCCAAGCCGGTACATCAATTCATAACTCGCGGCAATTCGTTGTGCAAAGGGGGTATGCGACAACGGTGAAACTGGATTGCTGAACAACTTCGATGACGCTTCCGCCCATTGGATCAGAGGCGACATCAGGGTGCGATTCATTTCATGAAATTGATAAAGCATGGCAAACCTTTCATTTGTTTCCTTGTGGTAACTATCATTCTGGACTGAAATCGTAGTTGCAGCAAGGAATTAAATCTGTTTGCAGGATTTTCACCTGAAACTTTTGTTGCAAATTCGCGATATCGACCTGGCACTGCAGCATTTGGAGGTGTTTGGAGTGGTATGCAAGCGCTGACATGACTCAGGCATCTCGATTTCCTTCCCCCGGGTTGGTTCATTGCCGATCCAGTCTAGCTGAAGCAACAAGCGAGCGTGCCATTTAACGCAACGTATGTCTTTGAATATTAGGGCGTGTCCTCAATCTGCAAATAGTTATTCGATTGAAAAGTTTATGTAAAATTTTATCCT
>JBPBPY010000005.1:0-3810 GCA_050954505.1 Janthinobacterium lividum | reverse complement strand
CGACCTGGCGCAGGGTCTGCATGCCGGACTGGAAGTTCTTGGCGGCGGTCATCTTGTCGAACAGCGCGCGCGGCAGCGGTGCGCCGGTATCGATGTGGGCACTCATGTCCTGCAAAACTTTCCATTCCCAGCAAAAGTTTTCCATGAATTGCGATGGCAGCTCCACCGCATCCCATTCCACACCCGAGATACCGGATACGCCCAGTTCATCGACTTGCGTGAGCATGTGGTGCAGGCCGTGGCCGAATTCATGGAACAGCGTGTTGACTTCATCATGGGTAAACAAGGCCGGGCGCGCCTTGCCATCGATGACGGCGGGTTCGG
The DNA here is from genome assembly GCA_050954505.1 of Janthinobacterium lividum. Lineage (GTDB taxonomy): Bacteria > Pseudomonadota > Gammaproteobacteria > Burkholderiales > Burkholderiaceae_D > JAQGMO01. The sequence continues at coordinate 3,486 of JBPBPY010000005.1, read as the reverse complement.
TGAAGTTGCAGGTCAGGTAGGCCACCGGGGTTTGCACCACGCCGGCTTCGGCGCGGCGGCCACGCGCATCGTCCATCCAGGCACCGCCGCGCTTGCCGGTGCGGGCATACAGGTCGAGATAGAACTGGCCGATCAGCTTGCCGTCGCGCTCGATGCGGAAGAACTTGACGTCCGGATGCCAGACTTCGGCCTGGTCGGGTTTGATGCTGACCGAATACAGGTTTTGCACCAGTTCGAAAAGACCGTTGACGACCTTGGGCTCCTGGAAGTATTGCTTCACCTCTTGCTCGGAAAACGCATACCGCTGCTCGCGCAGCTTTTCCGATGCATAGGCCACGTCCCAGGCTTCCAGTGTCTCGATGCCCAGCGTGCCGGCGGCAAAACTGCGCAATTCGGCCAGGTCCTTTTCCGCATAGGGGCGGGCGCGCCGGGCCAGGTCTTCGAGGAAGTCGATCACCTGTCTGGGCGACTCGGCCATCTTCGGCACCATCGAGACTTCGGCAAAGTTGGCGTAGCCAAGCATGTTGGCTTCTTCATGGCGCAGCTTCATCAGTTCGATGATGATGGCGCTGTTGTCCCAGTCCGGATTGGCGCCCAGCTCGGACGCCTTGGTGGCATTGGCCCGGTAGATGGTCTCGCGCAATGCGCGCTTGTCGGCGTACTGCAGGATCGGGAAATAGGAGGGGAAGTGCAGGCTGAAGCGGTAGCCGCTCTTGCCTGCTTTTTCGGCGCCGGCACGCGCCGCCTGCCGGGCGTCCTCAGGCAGGCCGGCCAGATCGGCTTCGTCTTCGACGATCAGTTCGTAGGCATTGGTGGCGTCGAGCACGTTTTCGGAAAAACGCGTGGTCAGCTCGGACTGCTTTTCCTGGATTTCGGAAAAGCGCGGTTTCTGGTCGGCAGGCAGTTCTGCACCGCCCAGGCGAAAACCGCGCAGGGCATTGTCGATGATTTTCTTGCGCGGGCCCGACAGGCTGGCGTAGTCGGGGCTTGCGCGCAGCAGCTTGTACTTGTCGAACAGCGCCAGGTTCTGTGACAGCGATGTGAAGAATTCGGTCAGCTTGGGCTGGTTTTCATTGTAGACGGCGCGCAGCTCCGGTGTGTCGGCCACAGAGTTCAGGTGCCCCACCACGCCCCAGGCACGGCCCAGGCGTTCGGTCGACTGTTCCAGCGGTTCGACGAAGTTGTCCCAGGTGACGTGCTCTTGCGGCGCTTCCAGGCGCTCGACGACAGCGCGGTTTTCTTCCAGCAGCGCATCGACCGCCATGCTGACATGTTCGGGTTTGACGGCTTCAAAGCGGGGCAGGTCGGAAAAATCAAGCAAGGGGTTGAGGGCGATATTCATGGGTCAGATTCTTTCGGCAGCTTCGATTGTATTGACCAGCAACATGGTGATTGTCATTGGGCCCACCCCGCCAGGCACCGGCGTGATGTAGCCGGCAACTTCCTTGACATTGGCAAAATCGACATCGCCACACAGCTTGCCGGCATCGTCGCGGTTCATGCCGACGTCGAGCACCACGGCGCCGGGCTTGACCATGTCGGCGGTAACGATATTGCGCTTGCCGGTAGCCACCACCAGGATGTCGGCATTGCGTGTGTGGGCGCCAAGGTCGCGGGTCTTTGAATTGCAGATGGTGACTGTCGCACCGGCTTGCAAGAGCATCATTGCCTGCGGCTTGCCGACGATGTTGGAGGCGCCGACCACCACTGCATTGGCGCCGCGCACCGGGTAGTCGATCGATTCGAGCATCTTCATGACGCCATATGGCGTGCAGGGGCGAAACAGCGGCTGGCCGGTCATCAGCAGGCCGGCATTACTGATATGGAATCCATCGACATCCTTTTCCGGGGTAATCGCCTCGATCACCTTGTGGGAATCGATATGTGCCGGAAGGGGCAGCTGCACCAGGATGCCATGGATGGCGGGGTCGGCATTGAGTTCGTCGATGCGCGCCAGCAGGGCTTGCTCGGTCATCGAGGCATCATATTTGTCGAACACGCTGTGGATGCCGTTGTCCTGGCAAGCCTTGACCTTGTTGCGCACATAGACCTGCGATGCCGGGCTGTCGCCGACCAGGACCACTGCCAGGCCGGGCTGATGGCCACGCGCGGTCAGCGCCGCTGCGCGTTCGGCGACCGACAGGCGCAGTTGTTTGGAGAGCAGGTTTCCATCGATGAGTTGTGCGGACATGGCAGTTTCAATCATGAATCAGTAGAGGAAGCTCGATGCAGACAGTGCTGCAGAACGGAAATGGACGATCAGGAATGATTATAAGGGAGCGCGGGATTGGCAGCGCAATATCGTGACCGGAGGAAAGAAAGCGGAACAGAAGCGGAAAAGAAGTGGGATAAAAGAGTTGGAGAGGCGGGAGGAAAAGCGGGAACGAAAGCGTCCAGCAAATACGATCCCAGCATGACCAAAATCGTGTTATTTTCGCTGCAGTTGTCAAATTAATCTCGGCACAAATCTTCAATCACATCAATGATTTACGCGACAGTTTTATACTGCGTCGCAACAAAATTCCGCATCATGAAACTCGATACCGTAATTTGAAAAACAAGATTTATGCTGTTAAACTTCTGCCATTTTGTTCTACAAATTTCCCGCAATCTGGACCAAAATGCCTGTAGCGATATCGAATCGAGATAGGCAAACACAGGAGACGCAAGAATGTCAGCCCAGCTAGATAACGTCATGGCGCAAGCCGCCAACGACCCCGATGTCATGGAAACCCGCGAGTGGCTCGATGCGCTGGAAGCGGTCATCGAACGAGAAGGTCCGGAGCGCGCGCACTATCTGATGGAACGCATGGTCGACCTGGCGCGTCGCCGGGGTGCCGACATTCCATTCTCCGGCAACACTGCCTATGTCAACACCATTCCAGCCCACCTCGGTGAACACTGCCCGGGCAACCTGGAATATGAAGAGCGCCTGCGCTCATGGATGCGCTGGAATGCCATGGCCATGGTGGTCAAGGCCAATCGCGGCGAAGGCGACCTCGGCGGCCACATTTCCAGCTTTGCCTCGCTGGCCAACATGCTGGGCATCGGCTTCAACCATTTCTGGCATGCGCCGACCGAGGAACATGGCGGCGACCTGCTGTACATCCAGGGCCATTCCTCGCCCGGCATCTATGCGCGCGCCTTCCTCGAAGGCCGCCTGTCGGAAGACCAGATGCTCAATTTCCGCCGCGAAGTCGACGGCAATGGCTTGTCTTCCTATCCGCATCCGAAGCTGATGCCGACCTTCTGGCAGTTCCCCACCGTCTCCATGGGTCTGGGCCCGCTGATGGCAATCTACCAGGCGCGTTTCCTGAAGTACCTGCATGCGCGCGAAATCGCCAAGACCGACAACCGCAAGGTCTGGGTGTTCTGCGGCGATGGTGAAATGGACGAGCCGGAATCGATGGGCGCCATCGGCATGGCTGGCCGCGAACGTCTCGACAACCTGGTCATGGTGGTCAACTGCAACCTGCAGCGCCTCGA
>JBPBPY010000373.1:0-3818 GCA_050954505.1 Janthinobacterium lividum | reverse complement strand
GCCGAACTTGTCGGCGCGATGCATGACGATGGTATTGGCGGTCGGTACATCGATGCCGGTTTCGATGATGGTGGTGCACAGCAGGATGTTGAAACGCTGCGCGACAAAATCGCGCATGACTTTTTCCAGGTCGCGCTCATGCATCTGGCCATGGGCCACGCCGATGCGTGCTTCAGGCAGCAGCGCTTCGAGCATGGCCTTGCGGTTCTCGATGGTGTCGACTTCATTGTGGAGGAAATACACCTGGCCACCGCGCTTGAGTTCGCGCAGGCAGGCTTCGCGAATCACCGATTCGCCTTCGCTGCGCACGAACGTCTTGATGGCCAGGCGCTTTTGCGGCGCCGTGGCAATGATGGAGAAATCGCGCAAGCCCTCCAGCGCCATGCCCAGCGTGCGCGGGATCGGCGTTGCAGTCAGCGTGAGAACGTCGACTTCCGCACGCAATGCCTTGAGCGCTTCCTTCTGGCGTACGCCGAAGCGGTGTTCTTCATCAATGATCACCAGGCCCAGGCGGGTGAACTTGATGTCGTCGGAGAGAAGCTTGTGGGTGCCGATGACAATGTCGATGGTGCCGTCGGCCATGCCCTTGATCGCCTGGGTGATTTCCTTGCCGGAGCGAAAACGCGACAATTCGGCAATCCGGACCGGCCAGTCGGCAAAGCGGTCGGCAAAGGTTTGCGCATGCTGTTCGGCCAGCAGCGTGGTTGGCGCCAGAATCGCCACTTGCTTGCCGCCCAGGACGGCCACGAATGCCGCACGCAGCGCCACTTCGGTCTTGCCAAAGCCGACGTCGCCGCAGATGAGCCGGTCCATCGGTTTGCCGCTGGTCATGTCGTTGATGACATTGTTGATTGCCGCAGCCTGGTCGACGGTTTCCTCGAAGCCGAAACTGTCGGCAAAGCTGGCGTAGTCATGGGCAGAGAATTCAAATGCATGGCCTTCGCGCGCTGCCCGGCGCGCATACAGGTTGAGCAGTTCGGCGGCGGTGTCGCGCACTTGCTGCGCCGCGCGGCGCTTGGCCTTGTCCCATTGTCCCGAACCCAGTGCATGCAGCGGAGCGTCTTCCGGCGACGCGCCGGAATAGCGCGAGATCACATGCAGTTGCGACACCGGCACATACAGCTTGGTTTCACGGGCATATTCGAGATGCAGGAATTCGGTTTCGCCTTCCCCGAGGTCCATGCTGGTCAAGCCCATGTAGCGGCCAATGCCATGATTGATATGCACCACCGGGTCGCCGATTTTCAGCTCCGACAGGTCACGCACCATGGACTCGACCTGGGTCGCGCCCTCCTGGCGTTTCTTGCCGACGCGGCGCCCCGAACCGGCATACAGCTCGGTCTCGGTAATGAGGGCGAGGTTGCCAAACCCGGACGCGCTGTCGAGTTCGAAGCCGGCAAACAGCGGCGCCACGCCCAGCATCAGCCGCGCCGAGCCGGTGACAAAATCCTGGTAGCCATCGGCCAATGCCAGCGGCAGTCCATACTCATTGAAATACTGCTGCAGTGTTTCACGCCGGCCGCCCGATTCGGCGCAGATCAGCACGCGCCGGTCACCCTGCAGCAAGAAGGCACGCAGGTTGATCAGCGGATCATCGGCACGGCGGTTGACGGCGAGGTTGGGCAGTGGTGCGGAAAGCTCGGAGGCATTGTCGTCATGCTGCAGCACCAGGCGGCCATGCGGCTTGGCCAGCGTGAAGAAATCCTCACTGGTCAGGAACAGGGTTTCCGGCGCCAGCAGCGGGCGTTCGCGGTCGGATTTGAGGAATTGATAGCGTGCGCGGGTGTCGGCCCAAAAACGCTGGATCGCGCCATCGATGTCGCCGGCGAGGGCAAACAGCGTGTCTGCCGACACGTAATCGAACAGGGTGGCGGTGTGCTCGAAAAACAGCGGCAGGTAATATTCGATGCCGGCCGAGGCAATGCCGTGACTGATGTCCTTGTAGACCGAGGAACGCGAAGGGTCGCCCTCGAAGGTTTCGCGCCAGCGGTTGCGAAAGGCGCTGCGTGCGGTGTCATCCATGGGGAATTCACGGCCCGGCAACAAGCGTACTTCGGGTACCGGATACAGCGAGCGCTGGGTATCGGCATCGAAGGTGCGGATGGTTTCAATGGTGTTGCCGAACAGGTCGAGCCGGTACGGCAGGGCCGAGCCCATCGGGAACAGGTCGATCAGTCCGCCTCGCACCGAGTACTCGCCCGGAGACATGACCTGGCTGACGTGGGTATAGCCGGCCAGCGTCAGCTGGGTACGCAGGCGCGCTTCATCAAGCGCTTCGCCCTGCTTGAAGAAAAAGGTATAGGCAGCCAGGAATGCCGGCGGCGCCATGCGCACCAGCGCAGTGGTGGCCGGCACCAGCAGCACATCACATTGGCCATTGCCGATTTCATGCAGCGTGGCCAGACGCTCCGAGACCAGGTCCTGGTGCGGCGAAAACGCATCGTAGGGCAGGGTTTCCCAATCGGGCAGTAAATGACAGCGCAACGTTGCCGTGGCATTGGCGGCGTTTTGCCGCTCTGCAGCCGTGCCGGCTTCGCCATTGCCGCCATCGCTGCGGGCGCCGCCGTCGCCATCACCGGCGCCAAACCATGGAATTTCCGCCAGCAGGCGTTGGGCATCCGTGGCGCTGGCCACCACCACCGCCAGCATGCGCCCTTGTGCGCGCAGCGCAATGGCTGCCTGCGCCAGCACATAGGCATCGGCTGAGCCATGAGTGGCTGGCAAGACAAATCGGTGTCCGGCTTTCGGCAGGGATTTTTTGAGATTGAATGGCATCGGGTGGGATTCAACAGCAGCAACTGCAACAGACAGGGCAGGATTGCCATGCCTGTTACAGTGCTGCACATGCTGTTCGGGTTTGCTGTGATTGTGCTGCCAGATTGCGTTCGAAGGCCGGAGCACGCTGCGACCCAGGATTATGACTCAGGGTTGTGACCCAATGCGTACACCGGGACCGCGCAGCAGAGGAACGCTGCGAGGCCGCCGTGCGCAAATCCTTCCCCGCTCGACTGCAAAATAGTATGATGCGATTATAAACGAGAAGCCCAGGTGCCACGCCGGGGTGAACAGGATGTCAGAACCCGTCATGGACCACCGCCATAAACCTTTGTTTGGATTGTTGCTTTCAGCCGGCGCCAAGCGGCGCTGCCCGCCTTGATGGCGAGCCTTGGCGATGGGACTCCTGCCGGCTCGGTGGCTGCGGCAGGTGACAGGGCGCATGAACAGCCGCGCGCTCAGGCGTCATCCGAAGTACGACCAATGCAGCAGGATCACGCTGGGCAGCCAGAGCCGTCGAAACGGTCCAGCGTGCGCCTGCACGCACTGATTCCAGCCGCCGGAGCAGGTTCGCGCATGCTCGCTGCCGTACCCAAGCAGTATCTGATGCTGGCCGGGGAACCGATGCTGCGCCATGTGGTGGCCACCTTCGCGGCAGCAGCATGCATCGACCAGGTGTTTGTGGTCGTCAGTGCCGGCGACGCCTGGGTCGAAACAGCGCTGGCCGGGCTGGCAGAGCAGCCCGACGGGCGCGTGCGCATCCTGCGCTGTGGCGGCGCAAGCCGGCGCGACTCGGTGCTCAATGCCCTCGATGCCATCGAGGCGCTGGGCGCCGGCGTGGCCGACGACGACTGGATGCTGGTTCACGATGCCGCCAGGCCGGGCCTGACCGTGGCAATGATCGACCACCTTGTCAATGCGCTCGAGGATGACCCGGTCGGCGGCTTGCTGGCCCTGCCGGTGGTCGACACCCTCAAGCGCGGCGGTGCCGGCGAACGGGTCGCCAGCACGGTGGAGCGCACAGGCTTGTGGGCTGCGCAGAC
>JBPBPY010000285.1:0-3827 GCA_050954505.1 Janthinobacterium lividum | reverse complement strand
ATGGTGTTCATCGTATACCACGCCGATGCTGGTGCTGACTTTCAAACGCTCGCCATTGAGTACCCATGGCTTGCCGACCTGCTCGATCACCTTGGCGGCAACCAGGTTGGCATCCTTGATCGTGCGTACGCCTTCGAGGACGATGACGAATTCATCTCCGGCCAGCCGGGCCACCGTATCGGTACCGCGCACCGATGCCTCGAGCCGGCGGGAAAATTCCTTGAGCACCAGATCGCCACGCGCATGGCCGAGCGTGTCATTGATCTGCTTGAAATGATCGATGTCGAGGAACATCACGGCAATCGGGGTACCGGCTCGGATGCAGCGCGCCAAGGCCGCGTCCAGCGTTTCGTACAGATGGCCGCGGTTCGGCAAACCGGTCAGCATGTCGTAGCGCGCCATTTGCTGCAGCGTTTCTTCATTGCGCTTGAGCGCTGAAATATCATTGCTGATGGTGTAGATGCCCATTACCTCGCCGTCGGCCGACATGTCCGGCAAATAGGTAATGTGCTGGTAGCGCGGCTGGCTGTCGCTGGGCGGCTTTTCGAAGTCGACTCGTTCACCACCGAGCGCACGCTGCATGAACCCGAGGTTCTCGTAATATTCGCTGTGGCCAAGCACCTCTTCGGCGCGCTGGCCGTGGACCGGGCCGCGGCTCTTGAACCAGGTCTGCGTGGTGGCATTGGCGAAACGGTAGCAATGCGCATGATCCATGTAGGTGATGGCCATGGGCAGGTTGTCGGTAATCATGCGCAGGCGCTTTTCATTTTCCGACAGCTGCAGTTCAGCCTGCTTGCGTGCCGTGATATTGAAGGCCATGCCGAAAAATCCGACCACCAGTCCATGTTCGTCGCGATCGGGCACATAGGTACTCTGGAAGTAGCGGTCGACGCCGGCTTCGTTGACGTGCACCTCGAACGTGACGGTCTGGCCCTTGACCACCTTGCCAATCTGCGGCAGCAGGTGGCCGAGTGCCGCGGCGGGATAGACATCCACGATCGGCTTGCCGACGATGCGTTCCGGCAGCATGTTGAACAGCGTGGTGCCCATCGGGTTCATGTACAGCAGTTTCAGATCACGGTCCACATGGGTCACCAGCGCAGGGATGTTGTCCATCACAAGCCGCAGGCGCCGCTCGCTGACGGCAACGCTGCGCGACAATGCTTCGCGTTCGGTAATGTCGTCGAGCGTGCCGACAAAGCCGGAGAACACCCCGTCGACCGAGAACGGCGCAGCCCGCGTACGCGCCTTGACGATGCTGCCGTCCGGCAGAACAAAACGGATATCGCCCTGGTACAGACGCTGCTGTTTCGAAGCCACGAAAAAGTCGCGCTGCACCTGCTCGATGTCGTCGGCATGGACTGCGCGCAGCCAGCCCAGTCCACGCCCAGTCTCGATCGACAGGCCGGTGATGATCTCGGCGCTGCGGTTCAGATAGCTGCAGGCACCGCGGGCATCGGTATGGAACAGCCCCAGTGGCAGGGCATCATTGATCGCAGCCAGCTCTGCGTGGCTGCGGCGCAAGGCCTTTTGCTGGTCCAGCAATTCGGTATTGTCCTCGCCGATGGTGATGATGAATTCAACCTCGCCATCGCTGTCGAACAGGGGGATCGATGTCATGCGCAAGAGCCGCGTCTCGCCATCCTCGCGCGCTACAGGATAGACCGGCACGGTAACGCTGCGGCGGCTCTCCAGCACCTGTCTTTCATGCGCGGCATTGGCGGCTGCACGGGCCGGACTCAAGCGGGAGTGGTTGTTCTGGCCGAGGATCGATTCTGCCGACACCCCTGTCATCATCGCCGCCGCCGGGTTCCAGAAAGTGATGACCCCGGTGCCATTGCTGCGGTCCTTGTGGATCTTCTTGGCCGATATACCGACCGGGCACTGGTCGATCAAGGTTTCCATGAAGTTGATCGAACAGCGGTGTTCCATGGCCAGCAGGCGCGCTTCCATCTGCCGCATCACCATCCGCGCCAGGGTAGCAAGCGCATCACGCTGCTGGCCATCGAGTTGGCGAGGCACATGGTCGAGCACGCAGAGGGCGCCGATGCAGAATCCATCGGTGGTCAGCAAGGGTGCGGCGGCATAAAAACGCACCGCAGCACTGCCGATTACCAGGGGCAGGTCGGCAAAGCGGGGATCGAGACGGGTATCGAAGACTTCGATCAATTCACTGCTCGCCATCGCCATCTTGCACAGCGAGCGGTCCGCAGGCACATCAGGCAGTGCCGGTCCGAAGGCCGATTTGGACCACTGGCGCTGGCTGTCCAGCAGGCTGATCAGGCTGATCGGTGTGGCGCACGTGCCGGCCACCAGGCGGGTAATGTCGTCGAACTCGACCTCGGCTGGCGTATCGAGGATCGCCAGCCTGTGCAAGGCAGCAATGCGCAGGGTTTCTTCGATCGGAAATGAGGAAAATTGCATTTTCTCAACCTGAATGTTCGTTACGAAAACGGCCGCTAAACCATCAACTGACACCACCATCCAGCAAATGAAACAAACGATAATTTATTAGTATTCTGTAAATATAGACAATATAGCCGTGGCTACCAGAATTTACAATATTGCACGTAGGAAAAAACAACTTTTTTTATCGATGGCGGAAATTCGCGTTGGCGATGGCACTGGTTGACAATAAAAGATTCATTTCAAACAACAATCATGATATAAGTGTTTCCAAATAGAAATAAGAATTGCTGTTTCAGTGCTCATGGCAATAAAATTACAAAATTGTGTGAAGTAAATCTGCGGCACATTGTTTGACGCTGAAAATGCTTTGAAGAGGGCGGGCATTTTGCAACACGTAGTCAAGCAGTGCTGCGAGGTTAAAAGTGCTGAAAGACTTCCTTGAGCATAATCGGATCGTTACACCAGTCTTCCATGGTCAAGCCTGACAATGGCCTGGGCGACGCATCGCCGGCGCGGCTGTTTGCGACCTTGCTGTCAAACATGGAGGGCATGGTGTACCGCTGCTTGGCCGACGCCAGCTGGACCATGGAGTTTGTCAGCGATGGCAGCATGGACCTGACCGGCTATTCCGCCCAGGACCTGCTGCATAGCGAATGCACCAGTTTCGAAGACATCATCCACCCGCAGGACAAGGCCGCCACGCGCAAGGCAATCTTCGATGCCTTGCGCAAGTCACCCCGTTTTTCGGTCGAATACCGCATCGTGCGCGCCGATGGCGCCATCCGTTGGGTCTGGGAGCGCGGCACCGGGCTCTACAATGCCAGCGGCAAACTGGAGGTCATCGAAGGCTTCATTCAGGACATCAGCCTGCGCGTCGAGGCGGAGTTTGCGCTGCGCGAGGCCGAACGCAGCTTTCGCAGCATTTTCGAAAATGCCGTCGAGGGAATTTTCCAGTCGACGCCTGACCATGGCTATCTGGCCGTCAATCCGGCCCTGGCGCGCATGTATGGATTCGACCATCCGCGCCAATTGATCGACAACCTGCGCGACTTGAACCGCCAGCTTTACGTCGACCCCACCCGGCGTGCCGAATTCATGCGCCTGCTCGACGAGCAGGAAAGCATCACCAATTTCGAATCGCGCGTCTATCGCCGCGATGGCGAAATCATCTGGGTGTCGGAAAATGCCCGTGCCGTGCGTGACCCCGAAGGCAGCTTGCTGTTCTATGAAGGCACGGTCGAATGCATTACCGAGCGCAAGATGTATGAAGCCAAGATCCGCTTCCAGGCCACGCATGATCCGCTGACCGGACTGCCCAACCGCACGCTGCTGCACGACCGCATGCAGCAAGCCATGCTGCATGCCCAGCGCCAGGGCTGCCTGGCCGCGCTGATCTTTGTCGATCTCGACCACTTCAA
>JBPBPY010000120.1:0-3835 GCA_050954505.1 Janthinobacterium lividum | reverse complement strand
GACGGCGATAAATTAATTTCATTGGCGATTGATTGGTTATGTACGGCGCAACGCCGCTGGCTGTCGACAGGTCCGCGAAGGACGACCGTCAGGACGGTCGGTGTCAGGCCAAAAAACGGCGTCGGCGCTCAGGAGATGAGACGGACAATATCATTGAATACGGCGACCACCATCAAGGTCATCAAGATTCCGATGCCTGCACGCTGGGCAATCTCGCCAAATCGTGCCGACACCGGGCGCCCGGTCAAAACTTCCAGCGAATAATACAGCAAAAGGCCCCCATCCAATACGGGAATGGGGAGCAAATTCATGACGCCGAGGCTGATACTGATGAAGGCAATGAAACTCAGATAACTGACCAGGCCGATGCGCGCCGTCTGGCCGGCGTAGTCGGCAATTGTGATCGGACCGGTGATGTTCTTCAGCGAGACTTCGCCGATCACCATCTTGCCCAGCATTTTCAAGGTCAGCACGCTGGTATCCCAGGTTTTATGTGCCCCTTTGCCCAGGGCCACCAGCGGTGTCGAACTGGCCACTGTCATTTCCGGCATCAGCGGAATTTCCGCCTGAATGCGGCCGATGGTCTGGCCTTCGCTGCTTACTGCCTGCGGTACCACGGTGATTTCCAGCGGCTGGCCGGCGCGCATGCCTGACAGCGCCAGCGGTTTGCCGGCAGAAATCCGCACCAGCTCGACAAATGCCATGCCATCTTCCACCGACACGCCGTTGACCCGGTCGATCTGGTCGCCGCTTTTCAAACCGGCACGGGCTGCCGGCCCGTCGGCCGCCAGCTTGCCCAGCACGGCTTTCGGACGCGCCAGGTCGAGGCCCAGTTTGCCAAGAAAGTCGCCTTCGAGCTCTTCCGCCGACAGGCTGTCCATCGGCAGGCTCACGGTATCGATCAGCGTGCCGCCCGGCTGGTTCGGGTTCGGACGCGAGACCTCCATGCGTGCGGGCGTTTTTGCCACGGCAAGTCGCAGCAATTCCCAGCGCATGTCGGACCAGATCTGTACCGGCGTGCCGTTGATGCTGGTGACGGTTTCACCACCGCGCAAGCCGGCCTGGCCGGCCACGGTCTGTGCGGCCACCGTGCGCAACTTGGCCACGGGCTCGCGAATGCCATGAATGTACAGGCCGGCAAACAGCAGGATGGCGAGCAGGAAATTGGCGATCGGACCGGCAGCCACGATGGCAAAACGGCGCCACACGGCCTGGCTGGTGAACTCGCGCTTGCGCTCGTCCGCAGACAGTTCGGCCAGCGGCTGCTCGCGGGCGTCGAGCATTTTGACGTAGCCACCGAATGGCAGCAGCGAAATGGCCCACTCGGTCTGGTCGGGCCCGAAACGGCGTGACCAGATCACCTTGCCCATGCCGACGGAAAAACGCAGTACCTTGACGCCGCACCAGCGCGCGACCAGGTAATGCCCCAGTTCATGCACCACCACCAGGGTGCCAAGCACGACCACGAAAGCAAGTAGGGTTTGCAGCAGCATCATGATGTGAATTCCCTGGCGTAGCGATCGGTTCCGACCGGATGTAAGGAAGGGCCACGGCGGGAGCACACCTGGTCCCTGCCCCGGCCCGGCAAAATGCAATTCGCCTGCAGGAATTGGCTATCCCGCAAGTTGCTCCAGCACGGCATTCGCAGCGCGCCGCGCCCGCTGGTCCTGCTCCATCAACATGCCGATATCGCCAATCGGCTCGGCCGGCAAAGCATCGAGCACCCGGCCGATCAGCTGGTCAATGACGCGAAAGCCGATGCGACCGCTGAGGAAGGCATCGACAGCCACCTCGTTGGCAGCGTTGAGGATCGCGGCGGCGCTGCCGCCAGCCGACAAGGCATCATACGCGAGTTTCAGGCACGGAAAACGAATCAGGTCGGGACGTTCGAACTGCAGCGTTGCAATGGTCGCCAGGTCAACCGGCGCGACACCCGAACTGATGCGTTGCGGCCACGCCAGCGCATGGGCAATCGGCGTGCGCATGTCGGGGTTGCCCAGCTGGGCAAGTACCGACCCGTCGATGTACGACACCATCGAATGAATCACGCTTTGCGGATGGATGACCACTTCGATGCGCTCGGCGCCGACACCGAAGAGCCAGAATGCCTCGATGACTTCCAGGCCCTTGTTCATCATGGTGGCCGAGTCGACCGAAATCTTGCGCCCCCTGACCCAGTTCGGATGGGCCACGGCTTCAGCGGGCGTGACGCGGTCGAGCGTCTCGGCGGCGCGCTTGAGGAATGGTCCGCCCGATGCGGTCAGCAGGATCTTGCTGATGCCCTGCCCCGGCTCGCCGCGGCGGTAGCCATGCGGCAGACACTGGAACACGGCGTTGTGTTCGCTATCGATGGGCAGGAGCGTGGCGCCGCTGGCGGCAACCGCGTCCATGAACAACTGGCCGGACATGACCAAGGCTTCCTTGTTGGCGAGTAAAACCTTCTTACCTGCCCGGGCGGCAGCCAGTGTTGGCGCCAGACCTGCAGCGCCGACGATGGCAGCCATGACGGCGTCGCAGGCGCCGTCGCTGGCAATGGCGCACAAGGCTGCTTCGCCATGGTCGACGACAGTACTCAAACCCTGGGCGCGCAACAGCGCCTCCAGTTCGGCGGCCGCATCGGCAGTGCCGACCACGGCAAATTCGGGGTGGAAACGGGCGCACAGCTGAGCCAGCTCTGCCACCCTGGTCATGGCCGACAGGGCAAATACCCGATAGCGCTCCGGGTGGCGGGCGATGACATCGAGTGTCGACTTGCCAATGGAACCGGTGGCGCCAAGAATGGTAATGGATAACATGCGAACGACGAGCCTAGCGAAAGAGAAAGGAAAACCGCAAGCAGCAGTGTTCTACAGCCACGCGCTCATAGCCAGGCGTCGACGAACACCGCCAGCGGCAAGACGGGAATGAGCGCATCGATGCGATCGAGCACACCGCCATGGCCGGGCAGCAGATTGCTGCTGTCCTTGAAGCCGGCACGGCGCTTGAGCATCGACTCGAACAGGTCACCCACCACGCTGGCGACGGTGATCAGGCTGAGTACGGCAAACAGGCCGGCGCCACCCCACTTGAGCCGGACATAGGCGGGAAAGCTGTCGGCCAGCGCCGGCGTCATCGAAACCGCCAGGCCGATCACCATCACGGCAAGCCAGCCGCCGATGGCACCTTCCCAGGATTTGCCGGGCGAAATCGACGGCGCCAGCTTGTTCTTGCCGAAGGCCTTGCCCGAGAAATAGGCGCCAATGTCGGCAATCCAGACCAGTGCCAGCACGGACAGCAGGTACAGCGCCGAATGCGTAAACAACAGCATCATGCCGACAAAGCTGGCCAGGAGCGTGACGCCATATTGGGCCGACAGCAGCCGGTTCGACAAGGTATCGAGCGCCGGCAGGCCGAATTTCAGCGCAGGCGCCAGGCGCAAGACCCAGATCGCCACACACAAGCCGAACAGCCAAGGTGCACGCTGGACTTCATGCCGCAACAGGATCACTGCCAGTGCCACGGTCCAGATCACTGCCCCGACGATGGGAAATCCGGTTTTGAAGAGGCGAAAGCTTTCCCAGGCAGCAGCGGCAAAGAAGACGCAGAGTGCCAGCGCGAACGCCATGGGAGAACCAGCCAGGACGATGGCCAGCAGGACGGCAAGCAAGACCACTGCGGTAATGATGCGGGTTCTAAGCATTGGCAAGAATTCCTGGCAAGAAATGAGATGGCTTGAACATCAACGATCCACATCCACGGCGCAGATCCACTGCGCAGCGCAAATGCAAAAAACGGGACGTGCTCGGGATGCGACATGGACAGTGGCGCATGGCATGCCCGGCTTGCGGGTGATTGT
>JBPBPY010000487.1:0-3856 GCA_050954505.1 Janthinobacterium lividum | reverse complement strand
GCGCCAGCCTGTCCACTGCAGTGCGCATGATGATGAAACATTCGAGAGCAAGTTGAATGCCATCCTCAATGCCGACGGCAGTTTTTCGCTCTCGGGCGAAGACGCGGCGCCCCGGAGTCCTGAACGTGACGGCGCTGCCGCGGCGGCGCCAGCGAGCAAATGATGCGCGCCGATGAGGCGCGCTGTCGAGGCGCGCCGTTGATGCCGGTCCAGGTCATGGCAATAAATCGATTTCCCTACAAGGAGTTTTATCTTGCAAGCGCAAAAATTAATTGGCCCGCGCACACCGGTGACTCACCGCATCGATTCGGGCGTCATGCGGGAAGCCGGCGAGGCGCCGTCAACGGCGGTCCGTCCGGTTGTACGCGAGTTCAAGGAACTGTTCAGTCAAAATGCATCGATGCCCGTCGAGCCGACGATTTACTCGCCCACCCGGCCTGTCGCGCCAACCGTGATCGGCAATGGTTCCTGGAGTCAAACCAATATTCGCGAAGCCGATGGCGTCACCGAGATGCACACCAGTGTGTACAAGGACCCGTTGGTCATACCAGTTGGCAATGGCTTGCATGCAAGCACCACCGTGCTGGGCAGCGCTGCGCCGCAGCTGCATGGCGCAAGCCCATCCACCGCCCTGCAGAATCCGATTCTGAATGGACTCGATGCAAAGGCACGAAAAAGACTGAACCGGCTGCAGCACACCCTCGAAACGCTGGCAACGCTGTGCAACGACAGTCCTGGCACCCCGAGGCGCTGTCCTTCCTTGGCGATGCACAGATCCTCAAGCAGTCCAGGGTCTTGCTGAAGTTGATCGAGGCCAAAACGCGCGCGACGCTTCAAGCGCCAGCACGAGCGGTGCAGGCAAACGATGCAGGCGTGCATCCATTGACGAGTTTCGTACAACAGCAAGGTGCATCGGCTGCTGCCAGGCTATTCACTACAACAAATACGCAGCTTGGCTCGCTGGTGGCTTATCTCGATGCCTTGCATGGCGTTACCGCGCCATTGGCCAGTGAACCCCGCCTGCTCCAGGTGGTGCAGGTTGACGCAACAGGGCAAGGCAATCCCGCGGGCAATCGGGAAGTGTCCGGCAACGAGGTTGCAAAACGCCAAGTCAAAACAAGCCGGGACATCAATCTGGTGACTGGCAAGAGGAAACGTGTGAAGCCAGGCAATGCAGCAAGTAACGCAACCACCTTGACAGCTTCACCAGGCAATTCGGCAAGCCTGGCGGCGCCAGCGATGGCATTGGCGGGCGAAGCGGCGACCATTGCGCCAGCGCTGTCGCCACCACGCGATCGAGGTGTTTTGTCGACACAAAAAAAGACCGCCTCAACAATGGATCTGTGGAGTGCTGATACCTTGCCTACCCCGATTGACGCACAGTACCATGACTTGAGTGCTGTTGGGGCGACCGCTGCAGCACAGGCATCGGCAACACTGGTTGCGCAGTCGTTGCTTCAGGCGGAAGAACCGCATTCGCCAGCCATGCGGCCGATGTCTCCCCCGAGGCAGCGCTGGGGTGCGACCCCAAGTTCTCCCGACTATCCAGCCACGGCAAAAAAACGCACGGAGGCCGGCAGCGAGATCGGCAGTGACGCTGGCGCCAACCGGAAAAAGTCGAATCGGGACCTGCAACCTGGCCGGGAAACGCTCAATGCCCTGCAAACGCCAAGGGCGGGTTCCGCGGCAAAAAAACGCAAACGTCCTGCCGATTCCGGTGAAACCAGCCTCAGCGCGGAGACCACCCTGCATGCCCACAAGGACAAGCGCTCCCGCATTGGCGAGAAATCCTCCGCCACAGTGGAAAAAACCGTCAGTCCGACCCCGCACTCCCGGCAAAGGCGCCGCGACACAATGCGGTTGCATGCCCCTGAAAACAGGGATTGACACCACGCGCTGCAATACCGTTGCAGAACATGCTGCGCAAGGGCAGCAGCAAGGCCGCAGCGCATTCGGCGCCGGTCAAGCGGGCCACTGCTGCAATCTGCCGCTCAGCAACACTGTAACACTGCAGAAATGCATGAATGCAAACCCCGCATGTGTCCGGCTGCCAGGCGTTGATGCTGTCCGCCTGCAGACGATGCACATGCGAGCCTGCCAGCCTGAAATCCAGGAGGATTACAGGCTGGCATGGCCGACTTGAAAGGAATTCATCATGTCTTGTCCGATCACGAGCGGGGCCCGTAGCCCCGCCACTTCAACGCCAGTGCAGCGTTCCGCGCGGCGCCAACCCTTGCCGCCGAACCTGGCGGGCCGCAAGAATGCCGCATGGCGCGATTGCGACACACCGCTGGCGGTGCAGACAGACGGCGCCGCCAGCCGTGTTGCTGCGCTGGCAGAGGGGTTGAACGCCGGTACGCTGCAGACACCACCACGTCTTCGTTCACAGGCCCTGCTGCCGGCACCGGCAGGGCAGATAGCGCAACAGGTCGAGCAGCGCAACGTGACGCAATTGCGCAAGACCTTGACAGGCCTGACGCAGGCGCTCGATCGGCATGCGGCTGGCGCGGCAGCGCTGCTGTCGCTGCTGCAAGCGGTCGAGCCGCTGCAATCGCTTGCCGACCTTTGGTGCGCCGAGGTGCATGATTCCCTCGACAGGGAACTCGATGCGGCCGACGAGGCACGCAAGCTGATGGCCAACCTGCAGATTCTTTTAATGAAGCGGTCGCCAGCACCGGTTGCCAGTGCCGCCGAATTCGAACCGGATCAGCACGACGTCTGGCTGAATCAAGTCGTCAACGAATGCGGAAAGATCGATACCTTGCTAACCAAGCATGCGAGTGGTGTGCGTGAGTTCGGCAATGCCTTGCTGGTCGATGGGCTGGCATTGCTGATGGGCGCCGATACCCAGGCGTCGCAGGCCGATGGCGGCCAGGCCATCGGCCTGGCTTCACCGACTGTGTCCCATGATCCAGGCCACTGGCTGGCTTCCGATACCGCCACGCCTTCGTCTGCCCGCACCACAATCGGTCTGGCGCGGCAAAAACGCTGGCGTGAAGAACAGTACCAGGCCGGCAGGCAGGGCATGGCGGCGATCGTCCTGGAGCTGGTGCACATGATCGGCGTTTGCAGCACCATCGCGATGCCCGATTTTTGCACGCTGGCGGTGCGCCGCATCATGCGCTTGCACTTGCAGCTGGAACACTGGTATGAATGTGCCGCCGCTCGTCAAGGTTCACCCGATAACATCAGCCTGTATGGTCATGTCGCCTTCGCCGTGCGCGAAATCATGGCGCCGTTCCATCGACCAAACCATGGCTTGCCATCGGCAGCACATGCAACTGTCCTGCACGCCGCCGACCGCATCCTCGCCACGATCACGTCGCTGATTTCGGCACAGCGAAAAAGCGCTGCAGCAGACAGCGATCCGGCGCTGCTGCGCGAACGCGCCGGGTCGAGTCCAGCCCGTCTGGGCCAGGCACTTAGCGCCAGCAAGCATCCGCCGGCGCTGACGGTCGCGCCCGTTGGGCCAGAAATCGGCGCAGCGCTCGAGCCGCCGCTTGCGCAAGCGGACAGGCATCCGCCCGCAAGGCCTGGAGCCCCGGCACCAACCAGCTCCGTGTCGCCGGCACCCCGGACCCGGACGCCGTCAGGCAAGGCGGCAAACGCTGTCGTCGTGCCTCCGGGTTCGCCTGCGGCAGAGTCCACCGTCAATGACGCCAGCGCCACTGCAGCCACCGGCCAGTCTGCAGCGACGGTTGCCAGGCGGCTGTTGCCGGCGCTGGAACTGGCAGCACTGTCGAATCCAGCCCAGCCGCCGCGCTTTCTGCCGTCGCCGGGCGTGAGCAGCTTGCCGGCCAGTCCACGCCAGGGCCGCACCAGCCCGCGTCCCGGCCCCGCCAGTCCGCGCATTGCG
>JBPBPY010000378.1:0-3868 GCA_050954505.1 Janthinobacterium lividum | reverse complement strand
TGGCAAACACCAGCGGCAAGACCAAATCGCAACCCAGCGTCGAGCAGCGCAAGCGCCTGCTGATCGCCCAGGGTGCCATGTACCGCCTTGGCTTGTCCGAATCGAAACACATGGTCGCATCGAACATGCGGGTGGACTTGCTGGCCAAGTCGGCCTTGCACCAGCTGCTGCCCAGGCGTCTCGGTTCACTCGGCGGCCTGCTCAGTTTGCGTACATTGAAGTATGTGAATTTCGGCAGCCTCAAGCTTGCCTTGCCACTGGTGCTGCCGCTGCTGACCAAAGGCGTCAACCTGCTGGCGCGG
This sequence comes from Janthinobacterium lividum, assembly GCA_050954505.1. Taxonomy (GTDB): domain Bacteria; phylum Pseudomonadota; class Gammaproteobacteria; order Burkholderiales; family Burkholderiaceae_D; genus JAQGMO01. Next base: position 3,566 of record JBPBPY010000378.1, on the reverse strand, counting down.
CCCACCACGCTGATCAAGCCGGTGCTGGTTGGCACGACATCGGTAGCTGGCCTGCTCGGTGCCGGCTTCCTGCTGTACCGCTGGCGCAAGGTGCGCCAGCAAAAGGCTTCGGCAGGATTTCGTACGTCCCGCGCGCGCAGCTGGTTTTGAAAAACGCTTGAACGGGGTTGGCTGCGCAGTGTTCCAGCGCACTCAATCCGGTTTCGGCCATTTCACGCGCAGCGCTTCTTTCCTGTTCAAATAGTTTGCGATGCCGGAGTAGGGCAGCACGACGGTTTCGTAACATGCCTGCACCACGTGTGGGCCCGAATAATAAATACGCAAACCGTCCTTGCCAAAACCGGACATGTCCGGCTCGAAGCTCGAGAGCGGATCCTCTTCCAATGTTTTGCGGCATTCCTGATCATCCAGGCCCGCGCGGGCCGCTAGCAAGCGGCGGCGCAGCATTGACTTGATTTCAGCTTTCAACTCCAGACCAAACCTGGACGGCTGGGCAATCCCATAGAGCGCCAGCGGGCTATATTCCTTGCCCGTCCTTTTGTCGAATACCACAGCAGTGGTTTCCCGGGATGGATATGCGCCGCCACAGAAATCCTCCAGATTCACTTCCACCGAATACAGGCTTGGCGTATCGAGCGTTACGGCATATCGCAGATCAAACAAGCCGTCGTCTGGCGAATTCCTGCTTTGCTGAAAAGAGTCCGCGCACTCCCTGGCATGGGCGAGTTGGGCCGCGTCCCATCGTTGCAGGGACTTTTCCAACGCAGCAGAGGATTTTGGCGGACGAGGGAAGGGAGGAATGGCGTCGCTGTTGGCGCGAACTGCGGAGCACAACAGCATGGAGCACGCAATGGACAACAGTGCAGTCTTGCGAATGGATTGAAGGCGAGTGCTCATCCCATTCGCCTTCAATCATTCAAGCGGTGCCGAAACAGGCTCACGTTTGGCTGCGGGTTTATTTTGCTGCAGCCACCATGTAATCGACCGCTGCCTTCACATCCGCATCCGAAGCAGCTGTCCCACCCTTGGCAGGCATCACGCCAGCCTTGCCCTGGAAGCCATTGATGGCATGGCCATGCAGCACGTCAATGCCTTGCTTGATGCGCTCGGCCCAGGCAGTCTTGTCACCAAACTTGGGCGCACCGGCAATACCGGCGCCGTGGCAGGCAAAGCAGGCGGTGTCATAGAGTTTCTTGCCAACCTCGGCGCCTGCACCTGTACCTGCAGCGGCGGCTGGTCCAGAGGCTGCTGCCACGGTGGCTGCTGCTGCTGGCGCTGCAGCGGGTGCAGATGCTGCGGCTGGTGCAGCAGCAGCGCCAGTACCGGTTGCCGCGGTGGCAGCGCCAGCGGCAGGTGCCGCAGCCGGTGCCTTGACTTCCGGCTCCATGAACTTCGCACCCGATTGATTGGCCATGAAAACCACGGCGCGGCCCACTTCCACATCATCGAGATCCGGGTTGCCGCCGCGTGCAGGCATGGCGCGAATGCCTTCGATGGCGTGCTTGAGCAAGGTGTCATAGCCTTCAGCGATCCGCGCCGACCAGCTGGCCGCATCGCCAACCTTGGGCGCGCCAGCCACACCGGCGCCATGGCAGGCCGAGCAAGTCGACTTGTAGACATCGGCACCGGCCATCAACACGCGCGGCGCATTCACATCCTTGAATGAATAGCCTTCATCGGCGATGGGCTTGATGCGGGCAGCAATGGCTTCCGGTGTCTGGCCGCTGGAACCAGCGCCGACCTTGTTGTCGCTGGTGACATATTGAACCAGTAAAACGATGCAGATGATCGGAACCAGGAAGCTGGCAACGACGACGGCGATTAATTGTTTTGGGGTTCTGATGCCGGACTCATGTTCGTTATGCGCGTCGCTCATTGTTTCCTCTGTCCCATATTTTTTTGAAAGCGTCTTTTGGTATCCAGCGCGATTCATGTTTTGGCCAACCTTGCAAGGTTATCCAAACCTGCCACAAACCTTCGCCAAACCCTTGATTATAGACGCAAGAATTCGGCCTTGGCGCGGAAAATCCGCCATTCTCATGGACGGCGAGACAGAAAAAAGGTATCCTGCATGCCACATCACCTCCCTCAATGCGGCTGTAGCTCAGTGGATAGAGTATTGGCCTCCGAAGCCAAGGGTCGCTGGTTCGATTCCAGCCAGCCGCGCCAGACTTCATGCGCCTTCCAAGGGTGTTTTCGAAGTTAGCTCCCACGTGGAGGGCATTTTGGGAAAAAAATTTGGGAAAAAAGTTCGCTTCCCAAAGCCGTCATTGAGGGTATCCAACCCTATACCGTAGCTCCAACACCACAGGAGCTTTCGGCATGTCAAAAAAACAAGGCTACACCCTCGAGAAGCATATCTACGTCGAGATACGTAGCGGCGCATTTCGTTTCAAAGTTACCGTGCACCCTTACAAGGACTCTGCGACCTTCTCTTGCGAGAAGAAGGGCGCTGCCTGGGCTCGACGGCGTAGGGTGGAGCTCGTGGAAAAACGTGATGGAGGTGTGGGGGACACTTTTGCTCCCGTGGTCCTGCAAGCAAACCACCCAACCCTTGAGCCAATTCCAGCGACGGCAGCCACGCCCGACCAGGTCAGGATGTCGGATGTCTTCGATTCGTATGAACGCTACGAGCTCAAGGAACTTGCTGGAGAGAACCAGGAAGGGTCGCGGCTGAGGTTGCTGCGCCAGTGTTTTGGAGCTCACACGCTCGACGAACTATCCGAAGACCTTATCAAGGCATGGAAGAGGGACCGTACTGCAGGTAAGTATGGCTCAGGGCGTCCTCCAAATAGAGGGGAATCGCTGAAATTCGAAAACGGGAAGCCCGTCACCAAGCACCAGCGGCACTATCGAAAAAAATTCAAGAAGACGACTACAGACCAAGAAATCGCCGAGAAGGTCATTTACCCGGTCAGCTCTCAAACCGTAAGGCATGAGTTGAAGCTGCTGAGACGTGCAGTCACAAAGTTCTTGAAGCGGGACAATCGTTGGCTGAGGTACGGCGCATGGTGGCAAATGCAGTGTCTGATGACCATGGAACTCCCCCCTGTTGGCGACCCCCGCAGCCGGCGCATTTCTGACAAGGAGATGACCGCTATCTTCGGTCATGTAAAAGACAGGTTCTTGCGCGGCGCGATGCTCTTTGCTGTACTCACATCACTGCGTCGTGGTGAATACGTGTCCTTATTGTGGGAGGATGTGGACTGGAATCGTGCGGTTGTTCGGCTCCGTAATCCAGGTCATTCCAACAAATCTAAAGTTCGTCCAAGGGATGTGCCTCTGTTGCCTGCGGCGATGAAGGTCTTACGGGATTTGGGGCCACAGAAACAAGGTCTTATCTTTCCGGTGAGTGCCGTTGACGTAACCAATGCCTGGCGTGCCGCGGCAGACGCGGCGGGCATATATGACGCCGTTCTGCACGATTGTCGCCGTGAGGCTATTAGCCGTTTGGTAGAAGTGTACAAAATGTCACTCCCGGAAGTGAGGTTGTTCTCGGGACACTCTGAAAGTCGCACGCTCGAGAAGCATTACCTTCGATTGGACGCGGGTAAGCTGGTGTCAGA
>JBPBPY010000526.1:0-3892 GCA_050954505.1 Janthinobacterium lividum | reverse complement strand
GTCAGCAAGCCGTGATGCAGACCTTCCTTGCGCAACTGCTGCAGGCAGGCCAGCGCATGGCCGCTCATGAGCATCTTGATCATTTCATCGAACACCCGTGCCGCCGGGACGTTGTTGATCAGTGGCGCCATGATGGCAATTGGCGCCTGCGTTTCGGGCGCGATCTCGAAGCCGAGCTTGGCGGCAAAACGCACCACGCGCAGCAGCCGCACCGGGTCTTCGCGATAGCGCGCTTCCGGCACGCCGATCATGCGCAGTGTGCGGCTGCGCACATCGGCAATGCCGCCATGGTAGTCGAGCACCATCTGGGTGGCCGGATCGTAATACATCGCATTAATGGTGAAGTCGCGCCGGATGGCGTCTTCATGCTGCAGGCCGAAGGTATTGTCGCGCAGCACGCGGCCATGTTCATCCTTGACCGCGCCTTCGATGGCGGCACCCCGAAAGGTGGTGACTTCAAGCAGGTCCTGGCCGAACATCACATGCACGATCTGGAAACGGCGGCCGATGATGAAGGCGCGGCGGAACAGTTTCTTGACCTGCTCGGGCGTGGCGTTGGTGGCAATGTCGAAGTCTTTCGGCTTGACGTTGAGCAGCAGGTCGCGCACGGCGCCGCCGACTAGGAAGGCCTGGTAGCCAGCCTGCTGCAGCGTCTGGGTGACGCGTATCGCGTTGCCTGACACCAGTTGCGGGTCAATGCCGTGTTCCTGCGGACCCAGCGTCACCGGCCGGGTGGGATCGAATTTTTCTTTTTTGCCGAGAATGCGCCGTATCAATGTCTTGATCATCGAGTGACCTGGTCGAATAAATGAATGATGGGCCAGCCGTGGGCGGCAGCATGGGCTGCCAGCACGGCATTGGGGTTGGTTGCCACCGGGTGGGTCACCAGCTCCATCAAGGGGATATCGTTTTGTGAATCGCTGTAGAAGGTGCTGCGGTCGAAGTCTTCGAGCGCATGTCCCAGCGTTGCCAGCCAGGCCCGGGTATTGACGATCTTGCCGGCGCCATGGTTGGGAGTGCCCGCCACCGCGCCGGTCAGGTCGCCGTTGTCGTGCAATTCCGGCTCCGCCGCCACCAGGTGTTCGACGCCCAGTTCGCGCGCGATCGGCTCGGTGATGAAGCGGTTGGTGGCCGTGACAATGGCCACCAGGTCGCCGGCCTGCTGGTGCTGCCGTATCAGTTCGCGCACACGGCTGCTGATCACCGGGCGAATGACCTGGTCCATGAATTGGCCATGCCAGGCATCGAGCTGGGTGCGGGGAAAGCGCGCCAGCGTGCCGAACAGGTACAGCAGGTAGGCTTGCGGATCGAGCGTGCCGTTCTGGTACTGGGCAAAGAATTCGGCATTGCGGCGTGCGTACTCGACCGGTTCGACAGCGCCGATGCGGGTCATGAACTGGCCCCATTCGTAGTCGGAGTCGATGGGCAGCAGGGTATGGTCGAGGTCGAACAGGGTCAGGTTTTGCATGCGTGCTGGGTATCTTGTTTTCAGTTTCAAACAGGTTTTCGGTGGTCCGATTCGACCTGCAGCAGTTCGCGCAACAGCGGCAGGGTGATGGGGCGCTGGGTTTCCAGCGAATACCGGTCCAGGCGCTCCAGCATGGCCGACAAGGAGCGCATGTCGCGTTGCAGATGCGTGATCAGGTAGGGTAACACGCTGGCCGACAGCGTCATGCCGCGCAACTGCGCCGCCTGCGACAAGGCGGCAATCTTTTCTTCGTCCGAGAGTTCATGCAGCTGGTAGGCCAGGCCCCAGCCCATGCGGGTGCGCAGGTCTGCGCGCACCGGCAGCACGGCCGGCGCGACGGCGCCGACGGCCACCATCAGTGCGCCCTGCTCGCGCACATCGTTGAACAGCGTGAAGGCGGAAATCTGGGCTTGCGGCGAAAGGCGTTCGCAATCGTCGAGCAGGTACAGCGCGACATCGGGCGAAAAGCGGAAATCGGCTTGTTCCGGCGTGGCGCAGGGCAGGTAGCGCGCCTGTGGCAGGGTCCCCAGTGCACGCAGCAGATGTGTCTTGCCCACACCGGCCTGGCCCCAGACATAGATGAAGCGGTCGTGCAGGACATCCGGGTCGGCAAAGGCGGCCAGCTGGTTGATCAGTTCCGCATTCTTGCCGACCACGAAGCTGCCCAGCGTTTGCGGCAATGCCACCATCAGGTCCAGCAGCAGCTGCCTCATGAAACGCGCTCCCGGCGCGGCCGGCGGCCTGGCTTGTGCGTCTGCCCGGCCAGCGGCCGTTGCTTTGCTGCTGGCGTCACCGGCTTGCTCACTGCGTCATGCACTGCCTCGTCCATTGCCACGTGCACCGAGCGTCGTCCGGCATGGCGGCGGGAGACGCAGGGCGCAGCGCAACGGGTGCAGGCGCAGCGGTGCTGCAGCGCGGGCCATGGGCGTGTCGTTGCGGTGGACCGGACTGGCGTACCGGACGCCGATGCGGGGAAGGGCATGTTCACGGTCGGTGTGCTGCGAAAGAAATTGGCATCGATTAAGGCTGGCATGGAACGTTTTGTTAAAATACCGCTTTGGCCAAATTCCGAATTTGGCCGCATCCGCGGTCGCAACCGCCTATTTTACCGCCTCTGCCGCCATTCACATCATGAGTTCCACACCCAGCAATAACGAACCCTCCACCCCAGCGGGTGGCGTATCCCTGTCCTACCGCGATGCGGGTGTCGATATCGATGCCGGCGATGCCTTGATCGAAGCCATCAAGCCGTTTGCCAAGCGCACCATGCGCGAGGGTGTCCTGGCTGGTATTGGCGGTTTTGGCGCCTTGTTCGAAGTCAGCAAGAAGTACCGCGAACCCGTGCTGGTGGCAGGCACCGACGGCGTGGGCACCAAGCTCAAGCTGGCGTTCGAGCTGCAGCGTCACGACACCGTCGGCATCGACCTGGTGGCCATGAGTGTCAACGACATCCTGGTGCAAGGGGCAGAGCCGCTGTTTTTCCTCGACTACTTCGCCTGCGGCAAGCTTGACGTGGCGACTGCGTCGTCGGTCATCAAGGGTATTGCCCAGGGTTGCGAGTTGTCGGGATGTGCCTTGATCGGTGGCGAGACGGCCGAGATGCCAAGCATGTATCCCGATGGCGAATACGACCTGGCCGGCTTCGCCGTCGGTGCGGTGGAAAAGTCGAAGATCATCGATGGTTCGAAGATCATGCCGGGCGACGTGGTGCTGGGGCTGGCCTCGTCCGGCGCACATTCGAACGGTTATTCACTGGTGCGCAAAATCATCTCGGTCGCCAAGCCAGACCTGGACGCCGACTTCCACGGCCGCAAGCTGGCCGATGTGCTGATGGAGCCCACGCGCATCTATGTTAAGCCGCTGCTGGCCTTGATGGCGTCGATGGAGGTGCATGGCATGGTGCACATTACCGGTGGTGGGCTGGTCGAGAATGTGCCGCGAGTGCTGCGGCCGGAGTTGACGGCTGTTCTGCATCGGGATGGGTGGGTAATGCCGCCGTTGTTTGGCTGGCTGCAGGAGCATGGCGGGGTGGCGGATGCGGAGATGCATCGGGTGTTCAATTGCGGGATCGGGATGGCGGTGATTGTTTCGGCGGCTGATGCGGATGCGGCGATGGCGCAGTTGGCGGAGGCGGGGGAGACGGTTACGCGGATTGGGGAGATTCGGGGGAGGGTTGGGGATGAGGCACAAACGATTGTGCTTTGATCGTTTGGGGAGGGGGGCGATTTTGGGCTGGGTGGATGGCTGGCTAGCTGGCTTAAAAGCTTAAAAGCTTAAAAGCCAGATTGCTTGGGTTTGTCTTCGGGTGCGCCAATGCATGCTCACTACCGTGGGGGCTTTGCCGGGGGTGGCCCGGCTGCCAGTTACTTTCTTGCTGCGCCAAGAAAGTAACCAAAGAAGGCGCTTCAAGCCTGTAGTCTCCGT
>JBPBPY010000376.1:0-3905 GCA_050954505.1 Janthinobacterium lividum | reverse complement strand
AAAATACTGACAGGTCCAATCTTGCGTTGCCGCAAAACTGGTCCTACTTTTTATTTCTTTGTGAGCACTTAATATGTAAAGTATGCAGCAGCACGTTTAATTGCTCATTCGCGCCACCGGGTCTTTCCATCCAGTGCCCACACTTATCGGCTGTTAATTTTTAAAGAACTTGTTCGGTACTGCCTTGCTGCTTTACCCTGCTTCGCTGCGAATCGTTTTGTTCGTCAGCTTTTGCAGCAGAGGTGCGAATTTTACAGCTTATTTCGTTAAAGTCAAACATTTTTGTTTGCTGCTTGCTCGCTGCGTTCTTTTCAGATCACTGCTACAAACCACTTCAACAGCTGCCCTGCTGCCAGACTCAGGTGACTTTTGCTGCACTGCCCTGAATCTGCCGCGACACTGTTTCGTCACAGGAGCCGCACTATAGCAAGCTGGCGAACTGCTTGGCAAGCCTTTCCCCTGAAATCATGAAAATATTTGCTGCACTCTCACATGCGCTGCAGACGCTCGACATTCGCCTGACGAATCCGCCGCAGGTTGGGTGAAAAGAAAGAGGCCACCAGGAATTCCTTGAGACAGTGGTCAATGAACGCGATCTTGTTCAATGGCCCCAAGGGCTGCTTGAGTTCTGCAGCGAGCCGAGCCTCGTTCCGGTCGGCATGCGCCACGGTCAATCCGAACGATGGCAGCAAATCCCCTTCTCCCAGGATCACTGCCTGCAAGGCCAGGCGAGCATCGATGGCAAGCGCGGACATCTCGGGCCTGGGCGAGCCTGGGCCAGGACGCAGCCATGTGTCTGATGCCGAGCTGTCCCCATCGAGGAAATGGCGCGCATAACTGTTACGTGCCGTCGGCATGCCCACCGTAATTTCGGTACACAGGATCAGGGCACGCAAGCGCGCCTGCTCCTCTACGTCCATACCGGCCTGCCGAAAATAGCGTTCAGCCCGCGCGCATGCCATCAGCTCCAGGCGGAACGGATTGACGCCATTGACGCAACCATCATGATGAAAATCATGCAGCAACGCTGCTACGAGCACCTGGGCCTGCTCGCGCTGCGTCAGACGCGCCAGTTGAGCGATGTATAACGTACAGAGCATGACTTCGCAAAAATGCTGGACATTATGATAAGCATTTCCTGCACCAGCACCGACGCCCCGCGTCATTTCACCCACCACTTCCCAGGCGGCGCGACACAGCGGATCCTGCGGCGCCAGCCCGATTGTCTCCATGGCGCTGGAAAACGCTGCCGGCAAAGGCTGCGGCAAACCTTCGAACCAGTTAATGGACGCGACAATTTGCTGCGCAGTGGCATGTGCATCCATGCCTGGTACCAGCCTGAATGGCGGTTGATCCAATTGCAAGGCCGGCTCGCTCATGCGCTCAAGCCTCCCGCACCGGCGCATCGAGAAACTCATTGATATCGACTTCGTCCATCTGTTCCGGAGCTAGGTAGAGTGCGCCATATTTCAGGTGCAGCCCGGAACGCAGGAACAGGTCGAACAGGTCGGGATCGATATGGTCGTTGTGTTTCAGGGCAGCGAGGATGCGTATTGACTCCGACAGGGTTTTGGCGCGTTTGTAAGGACGATCGCTGGCAGTGAGTGCTTCAAAGATATCAGCAATGGCCATGATGCGGGTGGGGATGGATAACTGGTCACGACCCAGCTTGCGCGGATAGCCATTACCGCGCAAGGTTTCATGATGGGTGCCGGCATATTCAGGCACACGCTGCAGATTTTTTGGAAACGGCAGCTCTTCCAGCATGACAATGGTCTGGATGATGTGCTCGCTGACCTTGAAGCGGTCTTCTTCAGTCAGTGTGCCACGACCGATGCAGAGGTTGTAGATCTCACCAAGGTTATACAGATGTTCCGGTACCTTCATCTTGAAACCGTATTTCGGGTCCAATGCCCGGCTGGGCAGTCGTGGCACGATGTGTTGCGGCTTGTCTGCCAACAACTGTTCGCGCGCAGGCAGCGAATCGACGGCAACCTGCGCTGCGCGTGACAGCTCTTCATGCGACAAACCCAAGCGGTCATCGAAATGGCGCAACCAGGTACGCTGGGCCAGCTGCCGCACACGCTCGACACTCTCCGGCGCCATGGTTTCACCACCGACATTGCATTGAGCCAGGAAGGCAAAATCGTCATGCAGCGTGGCAACCGTCCGCGCATGGTCGGCTTGCGCCAAGGCGCGGTCGCCGCCGGCAAGAATGGTTTCGAGGCGCACGATTTCGGCATCGCGCAGCAACACTTCAAAACGCATGCGCACTTCATGAATGCGATTGTTGATCGTCTCCAGCTTGGTGGCTTTGTCCACCACATGTTCCGGTGTGGTGAGTTTGCCGCAATCGTGCAGCCAGGCGCCAATCTTGAATTCCCGCCATTCTTCTGCGCTGCGAAAGTCGAAGTCCGCCAGCGGGCCTTGCTTGACCCGGCAGGCTTCCTCGGCCAACATCATGGCCAGTTCAGGAACCCTGGCACAGTGCGCCCCGGTATAGGGACTTTTGGCATCGATGGCACCAGCAATGATCTTGATCATTGCATCGATCATCAATTCCTGCGATTCGAGCAGGCGATGGGTTTCCAGTGCCACTGCCGACTGTGCCGCCAGCGCTTCAACGACCGGCACCACATCGGAAGAGAACTCCGTGACTGCGCCGGTTGCCGGGTCCAGCGCATTCATGAATTGCAATACACCCAGGACTTCTCCGCCGCGCGAGGCCAGCGGTACCGTCAGCATCGATATGGTATGGCTGGCGGACGCCATATCGAAACGCCGCGTGCCGCTGAGATCGAAACGCGTTTCGCCATACACGTCGTTGATCAAGACACTTTCATTGTGCAGTGTGGCATACACCGACACATATTTCTCGTTGGGCAAACCGGTGGCGGGGTCAAGCAGCGGCAGCTCGAATGCCGGCAGATCGTCTTCCCGGGTTCGCAGGGCAAATTGCAAGGTATTGGCGTCAGTTTTAAGAAACATGGTTGCCGCCTCGGCATTGCAAATCCGTTTACCTTCGGTCAAGATGTGCGTCAAAAGTTTGTTGCTGTCCCCCTCGGATGCCAGTAACACACCGTTCTGCACCAGCATGGTCAGCTTCTCTTGACTGGCGTGCAATGCCAAAGACTGGCTGGCCAGCGAGTCTTTCATTTCCTTCAATTTGAACGCTTTGGCCATCAATTCTCCGGAATCAGCTGTCGGTTTCACTTAATTTGCCTGAAGACTACCATTTAAATTGCTTCTTAGAAATAAATTTGAGAGAATAGCGAGAAAATGGGTCATTGCAGCACCGATTCGGTGGCCGGTTGAACCAGCGATGTCGTAGCCGATGTAGACCGATACCAGAACGATTCTGGAACTGTTGTAAACGAAAGCCAGATGACAGCGCACCGCGGAGTTTTTACCGCTTGATTGAACGTTAGCGCACTTTGATGCGCGAAGACAATCAATTTCATGTCAAATCCCAGGGAGTTCCACATGTTTTTATCGACCAAACGAATTGTCAGCGCATGCATCCTCAGCGTCTGTGTGGCCAGTGCGACACCTGCGCTGGCCCAGTTGGTTGAGCAACCGATCGGGTATGTCATGAGTGTCAAGGGCGAGGTTTCGGTCAGCACAGCTGGCGTCAAGGTGCCAGCTGTGATTGGCACGCCCATCGCCCTGGGTTCGGAGCTGATTACCGGTGCCAACGCCAGCATGGGCGTGACCTTGCGCGACAACACGGTCATGTCGTTCGGCCCCAACACACGCATGAGCGTGGACGAGTTCCAGTTTGCGCCGGCCAAAGGTGACTTGAAGCTGGCAACCCGGATTTCGCGCGGCACCATGAATTTCATTTCGGGCGTGATTGCCAAACTCAAACCGGAAGCCGTGGTCATCGCCACGCCAACTGGTACCAT
>JBPBPY010000346.1:0-3917 GCA_050954505.1 Janthinobacterium lividum | reverse complement strand
TCGCGCATGCCATCGAGCCAGTCTTCCAGGCGCGCACCGGCATGCTCGGCCAGCACGGTCAACTTGGGCGCGGGCACGGGAAAACGCCGGCATAGCTGCAGCCATGCAGTGCGCACCGGCACCAGGGTCGAGACCAGCCGTTCCTGCCAGTGCCGGCCCATCATGCCAATGGGCAGCAAGCCTTCGCGTCCCAATCGTTCGGCGCGCCGCTGCAGTGCAGCCGGCACGGCGGCAATCGCTTCTGCAACGCCGTCATCGTCGAGCAAACTTTCGGCCAGGTGATACTCCTGCAGCGCATCGGGGCCAAACGGTTCGTCGTCTTCGAACGCCAGGCCGATCTCGCTGAAAACCACGCCCAGGCGCTGGCGAAAGAAATAGCGCACCGGCTGCTTGACGAAGCGTGCCAGCTCCCGGAGCTTGAGCATCTGCTCTGCCTGCAATTCGAAGCGCGGCAGCGGCAGCATTGCCGCCGGCGCTGGTAATTCCCCCGTCCGTTCGCTTGAAGCTGCGCCGCCGAGCTGTGCCGCACCGTGGGCGATGCGCCATTCGCGTGCGTAGGTGACCAGTCCGCCGCGCTCGAAGTAGCGCCGGCCGAACGGCTGCAACGGATGTTCGGTGGTCATGGCGGCGAGATCGCAGGCAAAGCCGGCCTGCAGATAATCGCGCAGCTGCGACACCAGCACCGAGGGCGGTTCTTCACTGTTGTCACGCACATTGCGGCCGGCCCAGCTGACATACAGCTTGGCGCGTGCCGACAGCAGTGCTTCGAGCATCAGGTAGCGGTCGTCATCGCGGCGCGAACGGTCGCCCGGACGGGCCATGCCCGGGCGGGCCAGCAAATCGAAATCCATCTGCTGGGCGCGGCGCGGGTAGTCGCCGTCATTCATGCCCAGCAGGCAGACCACCTGGAAAGGCAAGGCGCGCATGGGCATGAGCGTGCAGAAGGTCACGCCACCGGAAACGAAACGGTGGTTCAATGCCGGTTCATCGATGTCGCCCAGCCAGGCTTCACGCATGACCGCCAGCGGCACCGGCTCGGTAAAGCGCGCCCCGGCGCTGGCTTCGAGCCAGCATTGCAGCGACTCTTCCAGGCGAGCCAGGGTCAGGCGGTCCTGGGCATCGTCGCCGTCGAAAAAGTCCAGCAGCAGGCAGCGCGCACGCTGGCCCCAGACTTCCACCGTGGCCGGCTCGGCCAGCACTGCGCTCCAGCGCACCAGGCTTTCCACCAGCTGCGCCAGCGAGCCGGCCAGCGCCGCATCGAGCCCGCCGACTTCGGCATAGGGTTCGATGCCGTCATAGGCTTCGCCGCCGCCGCTGGCGTAACCGAGCAGCATGCGGCGCAGGCCGAAGATCCAGGCATTCTGTTCGCCGGTACGCGCCAGGCCCAGGCCACGCCGGTGCGCAAGGTCCAGGCCCCAGCGCACGCCGGCCCCTTCGATCCAGGCGCCCAGCTGCACCAGGTCGGCATCGGCCAGGCCAAAGCGGCGTGCCAGGGCAGGCACGTCAAGCAAGTCGCGCACTTCACTCTGGCGGCAGCGTTGCTGCGGCAGGCGCAGCAGCCATTCCAGCGCCAGCAGCAAGGGGTTGACGCTGCGGTCCTTGATGTCGCCGATCTCGAAGGGGATATGGCGTGCATCATGGCGGCCATACTGGCCGAAGACGGCGCGAATGGCGGCAGAAAAGGTTTCAATGTCCGGCACCATCACCACGATGTCGCGCGGACGCAGCGGCTTGCCTTCTCCACCGCCGAGCATGCCGAGCAAACGATCGTGCAGCACTTCGACTTCGCGCTGGGCGCTGTGGGCGACATGAAACTCGATCGAACGGTCCTCGCTGTCATGGAAACCGGGATGCTCGGCCAGCGGCAGCAGGTCGCGGATGGCAGCCTGGGTTTGCTGCAGCAGTGTCTCGCCCTGGGTCTCGGTAAACAGGTCGATGCGCAGCCCGGCGTGGCGCGCAAGGGTGCCTTCGGGATTGTCGAACTCGTCGAGCAGCCGCACGAAGTCGCGTCCCTGGCGGCCCCAGCCTGCCAGCAAGGGATGGCTGTGCGCATGCAGTTCTTCCGGAGCCACGGTGGCCAGGTCGAGGCTGGTGCGCGATTGCTGGCGCTTTTGCGCTGCCTTGAGCAGATCGCGTCCGTCGATGATGTCGCCCCAGTAGAACTGGCACGGGTTGGGCACGGCAACAAGCACCTGGGTATGTGCCGACAGCGCCGCCAGCGCTTCAAGTGTCTGGCGCGGCAGTGCGGAAATGCCGAACAATACCACCCGGCGTGGCAGGCGCCCGGCCGATTCTGCACCGGCTTCGATGGCCTCGATGAATTGCTGGTGGATGTCGACGCGGCCCCGGCCGCGTGAATGCGCCGATACCGACTGCGCGAGGGCTTCGGTGCCGGGGATTGCAACGGTATCGGCACTGGAATCAGCACGGAAATCGGCATTGACATCGACATCGGCCAGCACCGCGCGCCACAGCTGCGCCTGCCAGCGCTGGTCTTCGGGCAGCGGCAGGGTGTCGCCCTGTGCCCGGCGCAATTGATCGCGCCCGCCGGCCCAGTCGCCGAGCCAGTCGGCGCGGTAGACCTGATACTGGTCGAACAGGTCGGCCAGGCGCGTGGCCAGTTGCAGGCGGCGCTCGGGGTCGCCATCGGCGAGGAAATGGCGCAGCGGCTCGAAGGCCGACTGGTCGAGCAAGCCTGGCAACAGGCGCATGAGCCGCCATGCCAGCGGCTGCTTGTCCAGTTCCGAACGTCCGGGCACTTGTTCACGGCCCAGCATGTCGCGGTAAGCACTCCACAGGAAGCGTCCCGGCAATTCGATGCGGGTCGCCGCGCAGATGCCCATTTCTTCCGCAATGGCAATCTTCAGCCATTCCGCCACCCCGTTGGACTGCACCAGGAAAATCGCCGGTTCCAGCGGCGCAAGCGGATAGCTGCGCTGCCAGTCGAAGACGGCCGCGCGCAACTGCTCCATCTGGTTACCATGGAGGATGATGAGGCCGGGGAGGATCTGCGAAGTCGGCGAGGAGGACATGGACGCCAGTGTAAACGAGATTGGGTTCGCCACACACGATCGGCATCGGCCTGCAGCGCGCTCTCGGCACCATGCCGGCGGGTGGCAGGGCATGACGGTGTTCAGGCATTGCAGCATCGAGGCATTGCAGCATCGAGTCATTGCAGCATCAAGGCAACGTGCCATCGAATCATCAAAGGATCGAAGCCCCAAAACTTCAACGCAGCGAAGATTCAAGGTGCTGAAGATTCATGGCATTGAGCTATCAGGCATTCAAGCCACCAAGCCATCGAGCCATCGAATCATCAAATCATTGATCGATCAAGACATCAATGTCGACCATGACTGAGCGGCTACCAAACAGGTAACGCAAAAAAGTGACTTTTGACTACCATTTGTTTCATTAATGTACATTTCTCCATGTACAATGGCGCACGATTCCGCACGGGCGACCGGGAAGTCACTTACGATCAGCACCGCACAGCGGTATCAGCGCATGCCAAATTTTGATGCACGTTCCTTCCTGATCACCTTGCTGTTTGCCGGCACCGTCTGCGGCATGGTGTTCTGTTCACTGCGGCGCGGCTTTCCCAAGGCCATTGAAGGCATCGGCGACTGGGCCTGGGCCTGCCTGGCGGTGGTGCTGGGGACGGCGCTGATCACTGCCCGTGAGATGCTGGTGCCGTCGCTGGGCGTGGTGCTCCCCAATATTCTGGTGTCCGGCGGCGTCATGCTGATGCTGACCGGCCTGCGCAAGTTTTCCGGCGTGGCGCCGCAATACCGCAGCGGCGCTGCAGTGATGCTGGTGTATTCGATGATGCTGTGGTGGATTGTCGCCAGCGACCAGCAATTCCGCCTGCGTCTGGTGTTCGTCACCGGCTTCAATGCCTCGCTGTTCCTGTGGTG
>JBPBPY010000296.1:0-3919 GCA_050954505.1 Janthinobacterium lividum | reverse complement strand
CGGCTCGACAACCAGGAAACCCTGTTGATGTGGGCAGCAGGTTACGGCAGCTCGGCAACCGTTGTATTATTGCTCCAGCATGGCGCCCAGCCGGCGCTGCGGGACAATCGCGGCAAGACAGCGCAGGACATGGCGCGTGAAGGCCACTTTGATCAAACCGGTGCCCTGCTGGAGAATGCACGGCCAGCCAGCGCGCCTTGAAGTCGCCCATGGCGCAGCCCATCATGCACGTGCCGCCGGTAGTGCCGGGCCGGCGACCGGCCGCCTCGATCTGGCTGTCTTTGCTGCTCGCCAGTGCTGCCCTCGGCACCCGGGCCGGCGGCCTGGCCGACAGTGGCGCTGACGCCGTCGCCAGCGCCGAAGGCCGCGACACCCTGCCGGCAGTCAGTGCAATTGCCGCCACACCATTGCCGGGGTTCGACATTCCACTGCGCGACGTGCCGGCCAATGTACAGACCATCGGTCCCGGCAACCAGCAAGGCCCGCAGCACACCGGCATGGGCGACTACCTGGAGCAGAATTTCACCGGCATCAATCTCAACGCCGCGCAGGGCAACCCCTATCAGCCCGACATCAGTTTTCGCGGCTTTACCGCCTCGCCCTTGCTTGGCCTGCCACAGGGGCTTTCGGTGTTCCAGGATGGCGTGCGCATCAACGAGCCCTTTGGCGATGCCGTCAACTGGGACTTGCTGCCGAGTTCGGCCATCGCCAGCATGCTGCTCATGCCAGGCTCCAATCCGCTGTACGGCCTCAATACCCTGGGAGGCGCGCTGGCACTGGCGACCAAGGACGGCATCAGCCACCCGGGCTCGTCGGTGCAGGTCTCGGGCGGCTCGTTCGGGCGCCGCGCCAGCGAGTTCGAAACCGGTGGCCAGTCGGGCACACTGGATTATTTCCTGACCGGGAATCTGGCCGACGATCCAGGCTGGGCCGAACATCATCCCAGCCGCCTGCGCCAGGGTTTCGGCAAGCTTGGCTACCGCGCCGGCGGCACCCGCGCAGACCTTGCACTGACCTTGGCCAACAACCGGCTGGAGGGCACGCAAACCCTGCCGCAGTCGTTTGCGGAGAATCCGCGCCAGGCCTATACCTATCCAGACCTGAATACCAACAAGCTGCTGTTTCTGACCAATAACTTCAGCCACGCCATCAATGCCGACAGCGTGCTTGGCGGCCACCTGTATTACCGCCATTACCGCTCGACCAATGTATCGAGCAACATCAACGACCATTATGGCCGTGTGCAGCCAAACGATGCCGATGGTGACATCGATCAGGTCGAGGCATTCAACAACCGCTCGGCGCTGGCCCAGGTTGGCTACGGCGCCGCCCTGCAACTGAGCCTGGCCGGCGCCGTGCTGGGCAGACGCAATCAATTCGTCGTCGGCGCCAGTCTGGATGCGGGGCGCGCACGTTTCACTCAGGATGAACAGGCGGCGACGCTCACGGACACGCGCGGCACCATCGGCATTGGCGACTTCAGCCGCGAGACGGCGGCGCATACCCGCAACCATATCGTCGGCCTGTTCCTTACCGATACCCTGAACCTGGACGAGCGCTGGACGCTGAGCCTGGCCGGGCGCTACGAACGGGCCTACCTGCGCATTCGCGACGACAGCGGTGAAGCGCCGGCACTGAATGGCGACCATGCGTTTTCGCATTTCAATCCAGCGCTGGGACTGAACTGGAACCCGAGCCCGCGCTTGAGCACCTACGTTAGCTACAACCAGGGCATGCGCGCGCCAACGGCAATTGAACTGACCTGTGCCGATCCGCAGGCACCGTGCAAATTGCCCAACAGTTTCCTGGCTGATCCGCCGTTGAAAAAAGTCGTTGCCACGACGCTGGAAATCGGCGCGCGGGGCAAGACGGACCAGGACATCACCTGGAGCGCGGCGCTGTACCGCACCGACCTGGCCGACGACATCCAGTTCATCAGCAGCGGTGGCGCAGCCAGCAACGCCGGCTATTTCCAGAATGTCGGCAAGACCCGGCGCCAGGGCCTGGAACTGGCAGCTGCGCGCAGCTGGAGCAAGCTCGTCCTCAGTGCACGATATGCGTTTCTCGATGCCCGCTACCGCAGCAGCTTCACCGAGAACAGTCCGGTCAACAGCAGCGCCGCAGACGATGGCACGATTGCCGTTGCACCGGGAAACCGGATCCCCGGCCTGCCTCGCCACAGCCTGCGCCTGCGCATTGACCTCAGCGCTGCACCGGCTTGGGATTGCGGTGCCAGCATGACCAGCTCGGGCGGCATCTTTGCCCGTGGCGACGAAAACAATCTCGATGCACGCGGCAAGGTGCCCGGCTATAGTGTCGTCAATCTCGATACCCGCCTGCGCCTTGGCACCGGCTGGGAGTTGATCGGTCGCATCGATAATCTGTTCGACCGCCGTTATGCCAATTTTGGCGTGCTTGGACTCAACGCATTCAGCGGCAGCAACCATGTTTTCGATGGTGCAAATGCCATCGGTGAACAGTTCCGCGGCTACGGCGCACCGCGGGCGCTGTGGCTGGGGGCGCGCTATGCCTGGCGCTGAGGCGCCCGTTCCAACGCTCGCCGCACCCAATAAAGGAGTTTCCGTCATGCCAGACAAATCGACCACCTATGCCGACATCGACCAGGGCCGCAGGCACCAGGTCTTTCCGGTTCTTCAGGAAAACCAGTTCACGATCCTCGACGGTTATGGCCAGCGCCAGCGCTACCAGGCCGGCCATGTGTTATTTCACGAGGGCGACCGGCATGTGCCGATGTTTGTGCTCTTGTCAGGCCTGGTCGACATCGAACGTCATACCGTGCATGGACCGCGCGTCATTGCCCAGGAAGGACCCGGTGTCTTCACCGGAGAGGTCGCCACCCTGGCGGGCCGCGCCGCGATTGCCACCGCACGCGTGGTCGAGGATGTCGAAGCCATCGTCATCGATGAAACCTCGCTGCGCCGCCTGGTCATTGCCGAAGCGGCTTTGAGCGAAACCATCATGCGCGCCTTCATCCTGCGCCGGGTGGCATTTCTGGCCGATGGCACTGGCGGCGTGGTGCTGATCGGCTCGAACCATGATCGCGACACCCTGCGGCTACGCCAGTTCTTCGCCCGCAATGGCCAGCCTGTCGCCTATTTCGATCTCGATGCCAACGACGAAGCGGCTCTGCTTCTGGAGCGTTTCAAGGTCGAGCATGCACACCTGCCGGTAATCATTTCCGCACACGGCGAGGTGCTGCGCAACCCCGGCAACCGGGCCGCCGCAGATGCCATCGGCATGTCGCCCGATATCCTCACCGGCAAGCTATACGATGTCGTGGTGGTTGGCGCCGGACCGGCCGGCCTGGCTGCTGCGGTGGCGGCCGCTTCGGAGGGTCTGCAGGTGGCAGTGCTCGATGCCAGGGCGCCCGGTGGCCAGGCCGGCACGACGTCGCGCATCGAAAATTATTTCGGCTTTCCCACCGGGATTTCTGGCCAGGCGCTGGCCGGGCGGGGCCTGTCGCAGGCACGCAAGTTCGGCGCCGAGGTTGCCGTGCCGGTCGAAGTGCTTTGCCTGGCCTGCAGTTCGGTGCTTGCCGATACCGAGCTCGAACAGCATCATTATTCGATCCGGATCGACAGCGGTGAACAGCTGGCAGCGCGTGCCGTCATCATTGCCACCGGGGCGCGCTACCGCAAGCCGGCGCTTGAAGGCATCGAGGCATTCGAAGGCCGTGGCATCTATTACGGCGCTTCCTTCATGGAAGCCAACCTGTGCTCGAACAAGGAAGTCATCGTGGTTGGCGGCGGCAACTCGGCCGGCCAGGCGGCAGTCTTCCTGGCAAGCCACGCCAGCCATGTCCATATCATGGTGCGCGGCGCCAGCCTTGCGGCCAGCATGTCCGATTACCTGATCCAGCGCCTGCGGGCGGCCGCCAATGTCACCATCCATGTGCACA
>JBPBPY010000425.1:0-3920 GCA_050954505.1 Janthinobacterium lividum | reverse complement strand
CAGCTGCGGTCGATGTTGCGCCAGACCGTCCTGCAAGCCCCGTCATCGGCCCGGCGCACCGCGCTGCTGGCCGCACTCGACGATCAGGCCGGCACCCATCTGGACCAGTTGATCCTGTCCATGTCCACACTCGGTACGCGGGCGCTGGCACGGCAGCTTGAACCCGCCATCGACAGCATCGAACTGCTGCAATCGGATGCGGAAAAAATCCGCTATCAGCGCCTGCTCGAACCGCACATCAGCCGGCTTGCCATCGATCAGCAACCGGCACTGGCCTGGAAGCTGGCGCTGCAGACCAGCCGCATTGCGCCCGACAGCATTGCGCTGGCTTAGACGCGCCAGTCCATGCAGCAGCGAAGACGGCATGAAGGGTAAAATCATCGGGCACTCTCCTGCTGCATGGCGAACCCTGATGATTGAACCGGCATGTTAATACTTGGCTTTGAGTACCCGGACGACTGCTTTTTCTACCTTGACCATGACATGTGGTGCCGGCAGCTTGGCGACGGTCTGGTGCAGGTGGGCGTAAGCGCATTCGGCATCTATCTCTCCAGCGATTTCTACATGTGCCGGCCCAAGCCAGCCGGTACCGAACTGGCACAAGGCCAGACACTGGCGGTGGCGGAATTGAGCAAATCGATCGTGCCGCTGAAGACGCCGGTGTCAGGTGTCATCACCGCAATCAATCCCTTGCTGGAAAATACTCCTGAAGTCATTCATCGCGATCCCTACGGCACAGGCTGGCTGGTGACGATCAAGCCGGCCGACTGGCAGCGCGACCTGGAAAAACTTGCGCATGGCACCCTGCTGGCAGAGGCGGCGGCCACGCGCATGCGGCTGGAGGTCTTGCCACCGGCAGCTTCGGGTTCGGCTTCGGCTTCGGCTTCGGCTTCGGCTTCGGCTTCGGAAGATGATGCCAGTGGCGGTGCAAAGCAATGAGCAATGTTCCCGGTCTGGCGATCATGGTGTGGTCATGCGATCTGGCCAAGCCGGAAAATCTTGCCACTCCCTTCATGGCCGCCCAGGCTGCCGCCGCACTCGATCTGGACGTCGAGATGCTGTTTACCGCGCAAGCGATTTCCTGGCTGCTGCCCGCCCATGGCGAACGGCTTGCCGGCTTTGGAACTCAGTCACGCTGCGTGCGTGAGTATCTGGAAACGTGCGCAACGATGGGCATCCGCGTCTACGCCTGCAGCCAGGCCATGGCTGGCGCCGGCCTGCGTACGGAAGAGCTGGTGCCGCAATGCAGCGGCCATTCCGGCATGGTGGCGTTTGTCGAACGCAGCATCGACCCGGACTGGCGCACGCTGGTGTTTTGATCTGGCCGGGCAGACCGGCTGCGCCGGACTTCTCGCGACGCAGGACGCCGTCAAATATTCTGCAAACAGAAATCTGGCCGAATCCGATTGCGCAATGCGGGGCGATTTACAGAACTAATCCTCCCTGCCTTCCAATAGAATAGGGCAGCAACCTTGCTGGCGGCCAGCTCACACGGCGCCCTGTTGCCGTGCCGTCGGGCCCGCAGCCATCGGTGTTTCGATGTGCATGGCGGATTTCAATGTCTTCCTACCTTGCCGGATTTTCATGCCATCGCTGCCCGTCGCCGATTTGCCTCCCTCTACCCAGCCACAACCAGCCACGCCTTTGAGCTCCGCCCTTTCATCAGTGCCCGCACGGCTTGATGAAGCCAGCGGCTACATACCCTTTTCCCGTTTCAATGACGATGCCGGCAGTGCTGCTGCTTCTGCGAGCGCAGCTGCGGCTGGATTTGCCTCTGCAGGTGTGGCTACTACTGAATCTGCACCTGTACCTGCGGATGCATTGCCATCGGTATCTGCGATTGTTTCGCCGTTGTCATCTGCGACTATGGGAACATCAGCTACTGCTGATGAAGCTGCAACTGCAATTGCTAGTGCTACTGCTACTGCTACTGCTACTGCTACAGCTACCGCTACAGCTACAGCTACAGTGTCCGAGCCTTCTCCCTTGCGCGCGGCAATCACTGCCGCCTGCCGCCGCGATGAGCAGCAAGCCGTCGCCTGGATGCTGCCCCAGGCCACAAGCGATGAGAGCACTCTGAAACAGACCGATGCGCTGGCCCGCAAGCTGGTCGAGGCGGTGCGCAAGAAACGCTCGCGCGCCTCGGGTGTGGACGCGCTCATGCATGAGTTTTCCCTGTCCTCGGAAGAAGGCGTGGCATTGATGTGCCTGGCCGAAGCCCTGCTGCGCATTCCCGACCGCCAGACGGCCGACCGGCTGATCGCCGACAAGATCAGCCGCGGCGACTGGAAAAGCCATCTCGGCGAATCGCCATCGATGTTCGTCAATGCCGCAACCTGGGGTTTGCTGGTGACGGGCAAACTGGTGGCCACCACCAGCGAGCGCGGCCTCGGCGCCGCCCTCACGCGTTTGATCGGCAAAGGCGGCGAGCCGCTGATCCGCAAAGGCGTCGATCTCGCCATGCGCATGCTGGGCAACCAGTTCGTCACCGGCCAGACCATCGGCGAAGCGCTGGTCAATGGCCGCGCCAACGAAGCGCGCGGCTACCGCCATTCCTATGACATGCTGGGTGAAGCTGCGCTGACGGCCGAGGATGCCGCGCACTACTACGCCGCCTATGAAGACGCCATCCATGCAATCGGCCGCGCGGCCAATGGCCGTGGCATCAAGGACGGTCCCGGCATTTCGGTGAAACTGTCGGCGCTGCATCCACGCTATGCACGGGCCCAGCGCGCCCGCGTGATGGCCGAACTGCTGCCGCGATTGAAAGCGCTGGTGCTGCTGGCAAAAGAATAGGACATCGGCATCAATATCGACGCTGAAGAAGCCGACCGCCTGGAGCTGTCGCTCGACCTGCTGGAAAACCTGGCGCTCGATGAAGCGCTTGGCCAGTTCGATGGCATCGGCTTCGTGGTGCAGGCTTATCAAAAGCGCTGCCCCTTCGTGATCGACTTCGTCATCGACCTGGCGCGCCGGCGTGCGGCCAGCGTAGGCGGCAAGCTGATGGTGCGGCTGGTCAAGGGCGCCTACTGGGATGCGGAAATCAAGCGCGCCCAGGTCGATGGCATGGCGGGTTATCCGGTCTACACCCGCAAGGTGCATACCGACCTGTCCTACCTGGTGTGCGCGCGGCGCCTGCTGGCGGCGGCCGACGTGCTGTATCCGCAATTTGCCACCCATAATGCGCACACGCTGGCCGCGATTCACACCCATGCCCAGCGCAGCGGCGTGGAAGAGTATGAGTTCCAATGCCTGCATGGCATGGGTGAAGCGCTGTACGACCAGGTGGTGGGCAGTGCCCAGCTCAACCGTCCTTGCCGCATTTATGCGCCGGTCGGTTCGCACCGCACGCTGCTGGCCTATCTGGTGCGGCGGTTGCTGGAGAATGGCGCCAATTCCTCGTTCGTCAACCAGATCGTCGACCCCAAGGTCGCCATCGACCAGCTGATAAGTGACCCTGTTGCCCAGATCAAGAGCGAAGGCGGCCGGCCGCACCCGGCCATCGTCTTGCCGGCGGCCCTGTATGGCAATGCGCGCCGCAATTCAAATGGCTTCGACTTCAATGACGAAGCCTGTCTGCGCCAGGCCGGTGCCGCATTGCGCGCGCTGGGCCAGCAAGAGTGGCATGCCCTGCCGCTGCTGGCCGTGCCGATGCCGGCGGGGTTTTCCTATGGCCCGGCGCAAGCGGTGCCAAATCCGGCCGATCACCGCGACCGGGTCGGCACGGTGATCGAAGCCGGTGCTGCCGAAGTCGAGCTGGCCCTGGCCGCTGCCGTCTCGCAGGCGCCTTCGTGGGATGGCGCTCCGGCTGCATTGCGTGCGCAAATCCTCGACCAGGCTGCCGACCTGCTGGAATTGCATCGTTTCTAATTGATGGCGCTGGCGGTGCTTGAAGCCGGCAAGTCCTTTACGAATGCGCT
>JBPBPY010000401.1:0-3921 GCA_050954505.1 Janthinobacterium lividum | reverse complement strand
GCTACGCGGCCAAAGACAGCCTCGAAACCTGGCTCAAGCCGCTGGCCGGTGGCAAGTGGGCCGTGGCTTTTCTCAACCGCAGCAACAAGCCGCAGCCCGTGCGCTTCGACTGGCAGGCCACGCCCATTACCGACGAGGTAGCCAAAGTGGCGCTGAATGCCGCCAAAACCACCTACCGCCTGCGCAACCCCTGGGCCAAAAAGGACGTGGGCACCACCAAAAAACCGTTTGTAGCCACCGTGCCCAGCCACGATGTAGTGCTCTTGCTGCTAACCAACTAACTCCTTTTTTAACCGTGGGCGCCCAGTGCGCCCGCACTTTTTGTCACCTATGCTTTTTGATACTACCAGCAAAGAAACGCTCTTTGCCAGCGTGGCCGCCCACTTGCAGGCCCAGGGCTTCCGCCTGGCGGCCCAGGACCAAACCCGCCCCTGGGGTGGCTTTTTCGTGCTCGACGAAAGCCAGGCCCAGGCCTTTGCCGATGCGTATTTTGATGGCCTGCCGGCCGATTCGCTGCGCATTTCGGGCAAGCTCAGCCCCAAAATCCTGCTCGTGGCCCCGCACCAGCGCCTAAGCTGGCAGTACCACCACCGCCGGGCCGAAATATGGCAGGTGGTGCAGGGCCCCGTGGGCGTGGTGCGCAGCGATACCGATGCCGAGGGCGCGCTTGGCACCTACCAGCCCGGCGAGCAAATCGTGCTGCGTCAGGGCGAGCGGCACCGCCTGGTGGGCCTCGACGGCTGGGGCCTGCTGGCCGAAATCTGGCAGCACACCGACGCGAGCCAGCCCAGCGACGAAGACGACATTGTGCGGGTGCAAGATGACTTTGGGCGCTAAATATCATCAAATAAGTTAATTACAACTATTTTGAGCGCACTAAGCAGGGGCGCGGGCCACCACGCGCCTCTGCTTAGTGCGCTCAAAATTTCTTTTATCCACCACAGTGTTTCTTCCTCTTTTCGGGCCTGCCCTTTCCACCTACCTGCTCCTGGGTTTCAGCAGCCTGGCTGCGGGCGTTGCCCCCTCGCCCAAGCCGCCTACTACGCTCCCCGCCGCCGCCTTGCAGCCGTATGGCCGGTCGCGGGTCAACCAGCAGCAGCAGCTGGAGCTGATTAGCTCGGCGGCGCACGTGGGCTTCAGCTTCGAGGGCACCGAGTGCCAGGTGTTTGCCACGCTGCCGCCCGGCCAGGACCACAACTACCTGCAATACGAGCTGGATGGCGTGTACCAAAAACGCATTCGGGTGGCGGGCGCTGCGCCGGCGCCGCTGGTTATCACGGCCGCGCGCGCGGGCAAGCACACGGTATGGCTGTATAAAGCCACCGAGGCCCACACCGGCGCCATTGCGCTGGAGAAGGTAACCGGCCGAAACCTCAAAGCCCTGCCCAACCCCAAGGCTCCGCTCATCGAGTTTATTGGCAATAGCATCACGTGCGGCGCGGCCGCCGACCCCTCGGAGGTGCCGTGCGGCAGCGGCGAATACTACGACCAGCACAATGCGTACCAGGCCTACGGCCCCCGGGTAGCCCGGGCGCTGCACACCAACTTTGTGCTGAGCAGCGTGAGCGGCATCGGCATCTACCGCAACTGGAACAGCGCCGGCCCTACCATGCCACAGGTGTACGAGAAGCTTGATTTTCAGGAGCAAAACCCGCAGCTGTGGAATTTTGCCACGTATGCGCCCCGGGTAGTCAGCATTGCACTGGGTACCAACGACCTGAGCGCCGGCGATGGCAAGTCGCCGCGCCTGCCCTTCGACAGCACCCGCTACGTGAGCACCTACCTGCAATTTATCAAGCTCGTAAAGTCAAAATATCCGCAGGCGCAACTTGCTCTGCTGAGCAGCCCGATGGCTTCCGGCGCAAATCGGGCGTTGTTGCAGCGCTGCCTCACGGCCGTGCAGCAGCAAACCAACGCGGCTTACCCCAGCGCCAAGCCCGTGGCCACGTACTTTTTTCAGCCCATGCAGGCGCGCGGCTGTAGCGGCCACCCCAACGTGGAAGACCACGCCATCCTGGCCAAAGAACTGGAGCCGTTCTTTAGCAAGCTGCTGCGCTAAATCCGGAGCAGGATAAGCTAGGCGCTAATTTGACTGACCAATCGGGCCATAGCTGTCTGCCAGCCCCCGCCCGGCCTGCTCGTGCATACCGACTGCAGTAGCCAGTATACCAGCGAAGCTTTTACGACCTTGCTTGACCTTACGCAGGCTATTGCTAGCCTGCGTAAGGTCAAGCAACCCCTATGACAACGCGCGGACCGAGAGTGGCGGTAGCACGCTCAAAACCAAGCCGCTACCCCGTGGGCCCAGGCCAACCGGCGGATTGCACGCGGGCGCTGGAGTTGTGGCCCTTGGCCGGCCCGGCGCGTTACATACTGGCCCACAAAGGCTACGACATGAACGCCAGCGGGCAAGCCGTGGAACAGGCGGGCGCCGAAGGCGTGATTCCCAGCAAGAAAAACCGCCCGCTTTGCCGCCTGCCTAACCAGGCCCGCTACCGGCAGCAAAACAGGGTGAAGCGCTTTTTTTAACCGCCTCAAGAACGCCTGATGCTCCACTTTCAACCGGCTTAGTATTTGGGAGGAGGTCAAATTCTGGGAAGCGTACATTATCTCCTGGAGTTCGCTCTATAGGCGACTCGCTGGGTTTTAAGGGAGCTAGGGTAGCTGGGTCATCATACAGCCCGTCACGCTTATTCATGCATAATGGTACAGCGAAAATCTTGGAAAGTATTTTTCCTTGTAAATGCTTGACCATCAGCTACATATGTAAAATAAATGACATCTACTTCCGATAATTTCCCCGGATAGTCTGGTTTCATTTTCACTAGGCTACTTACCTTTCTGCAGGCAGTAAGGTAAGAGAAGGCATAAGTGACTCATCTAAGCTGGCTGAGGTTAGCCCGCCGTTTCTTTGCGTCTTGCTCTGTGGGCAGCTATTGAGGCAATTGTGGGTACTATACCTGCCCGAGTCAGAAGCCGCTTTGTCGCCAGAAAAGCGGTTAGCTACCGGGTAAAATTCTCTAAACTAGGTGACTTGCTCAGCCAGATAGAGTACGTGGCATACGAGGCTACAGCCATTGCAATGACTGTTGGTTAGTGTCGGATAACGTAGGGCTTTTATTTGAAGAGTACTAAATAGACTATCTAAAATCATAGTACAATTTATTGGCAATTAGCGTGCTTATTCAGGAATAAGGTATGAAATAATGCAATTTGGTCGTCGTATGCCTTTTGAAATTTAAGTGCGATTGTAGTTGTAAATTTAGCTAAAAAGCTAGCTGTACTCCGCTTTTTATTTGATTCTTTTAGTATGCTAGACAGCTAATTATATTAAAAACGTTGCTTAGCTGTAATGTAATAGCGCAAGTGTGGTCAACTAGTGGGTGCCATTTTTCACGTAGTTGGGCCTAGTTCTCTTGCCTGTGGGAGTGCCATTTTTCACGTAGTCGCTCGGAAAGATTCTTAATTCTACGCATTGAACCTTGTGTGCGTTAATAAGTATCTGTTTAACAAAGTTTTAACCCCAATTTTTTTCTTCACAAGCAGTACTAATTTTTTTTAGCATGTGGCGTAACGGCTGCTGGCTACTCGATTTTGAAGCGTGATGCAGTTTTGGATTATCTGAAAAAATTGTTATCATGCCCCTTTGCAAATAACTGATTGAAAATCAAAAAGTTAAAAAAATTAAAAAACTGAGCTTTGCTTCTGTTCTTCTAAAGCTTTTCTTTCTTCTTTCTTCTATACGCCATAACTACTTGACTGTCAATAGAATAACTCGATTTGCTACGTGAAATATGGCACTCTGCTACGTGAAATATGGCACTCTGCTACGTGAAATATGGCACCATCTACGTGAAATATGGCACTCTACTACGTGAAATATGGCACCATCTACGTGAAATATGGCACTTACGTGAAAAG
>JBPBPY010000264.1:0-3924 GCA_050954505.1 Janthinobacterium lividum | reverse complement strand
AAATACCTGGGCTGTGAAAACGATTGGCCGATCAGGCGCGAGCCCACGGCGTGGCCATCGCGCTCGATCAGGCTGCCGGCCACCTGGGCCGGAAACAGGCCCTGCCCGATTGCAGTGATGGCCAAGGGATAGAGCACGCCGCACAGCACGCTCAAGGCGAGAAACAGGATGATGGCAGGTCGAAATATGGATTGCATGGTCAACTCCCAGGAGATCTTAAACCAGATTGAGCAGCGACAGCAGCATGTCGATGAGTTTGATGCCGATGAATGGCAGGACGATGCCGCCCAGTCCGTACACCAGCAGATTGCGCCGCAGCAGTGCCGACGCGCCGATGGCGCGGTATTTAACGCCCTTTAATGCCAGCGGAATCAAGACCACGATGATCAGCGCATTGAAGATCACCGCCGACATGATGGCCGATGACGGACTGGCCAGGCGCATGATGTCGAGCGCCTTCAAGCTTGGGTAGGTGCCGACGAAGGCAGCGGGAATGATGGCAAAGTACTTGGCGATGTCGTTGGAGATCGAAAACGTCGTCAGCGAACCGCGTGTCATCAGCATCTGCTTGCCGATTTCAACGATTTCCAGCAGCTTGGTCGGATTCGAATCGAGGTCGACCATGTTGCCGGCTTCCTTGGCGGCCTGGGTGCCCGAGTTCATCGCCACCGCCACATCGGCCTGGGCCAGCGCCGGGGCGTCGTTGGTGCCATCCCCGGTCATGGCTACCAGCCGGCCTTCGGACTGGTAGCTGCGAATGAGCTTGAGCTTGTCTTCCGGCGTGGCTTCGGCGAGGAAATCATCGACGCCGGCTTCCGCAGCGATTGCCGCTGCCGTCAAACCATTGTCGCCGGTGATCATCACGGTCTTGATGCCCATGCGGCGCAGCTCGGCAAAGCGCTCCTTGATGCCGCCCTTGACGATATCCTTGAGCTCCACCACGCCGAGCACCTGCGCGCCGTCGGCCACCACCAGCGGCGTGCTGCCCCGGCGCGCCACATCGTCGACAATGCGCCGCACTTCCACATGAAAGTGCTGGCCCAATGCTTCCACATGCTGGCGCACCGACTCGGCGGCGCCCTTGCGCAAGGCGCGCTGGCCCAGGTCGACGCCGCTCATGCGGGTGTTGGCGGAAAACGGCACCACCACCATCTGCAGTTCGGCCATCTGGCGCTCGCGGATGTTGAATTTCTGCTTGGCCAGCACCACGATGCTGCGGCCCTCCGGTGTTTCATCGCCCAGCGAGGCGAGCTGGGCGGCGTCGGCCAGCTGCTGCGCCGATATGCCCGGCGCTGGAAAAAATGCCGAGGCCTGGCGGTTGCCCAGCGTGATGGTGCCGGTCTTGTCGAGCAACAGCACATCGACGTCGCCTGCTGCCTCCACTGCCCGCCCCGAGGTGGCGATCACATTCGCCGACATCATGCGGCTCATGCCGGCCACGCCGATGGCCGAGAGCAAGCCGCCGATGGTGGTGGGAATCAGGCACACCAGCAGCGCGATCAAGACCGTAATGGTGACCGGCGTGCCAGCGCCGGCGGCAGCCACCGAGTAGAGGGAAAACGGCAGCAAGGTCACCGTCACGACCAAGAACACCATCGTCAATGCCACCAGCAAGATGGTCAGGGCGATTTCGTTGGGCGTCTTCTGGCGCTTGGCGCCTTCGACCATGGCAATCATGCGGTCGAGGAAGGTTTCACCGGGGTTGACCGTCACCCGCACCACCAGCCAGTCCGATAGCACGCGGGTGCCGCCGGTGACCGCATTGAAGTCGCCGCCGGACTCGCGGATCACCGGCGCCGATTCACCGGTGATGGCGCTCTCGTCCACCGATGCCACACCCTCGATGACTTCGCCATCGATGGGAATGACGTCGCCGGCTTCGACCAGCACGGTCACGCCACGGCGCAGATCGGTGGCCGGACATGGCAGCCAAGGCGTGCCGTGCTTGCCACGGGCCAGCTTCTTGGCCATCACGGTCTGCTTCAGGCTGCGCAGCGATTCAACCTGCGCCTTGCTGCGCCCTTCCGCCAGCGCTTCGGCAAAATTGGCGAACAACACGGTAAACCACAGCCAGATGCTGATGGCCAGGATGAAGCCGGCGCTGGCTTCACCCTTGCCCGCCAGTGCCTGGAAAAACAGCAGCGTGGTGATGATGCTGCCGATGTAGACCACGAACATGACCGGGCTGCGCAATTGCGTGCGCGGAGCGAGCTTCTTGAAGGCGTCGGCAATGGCCGGCATGATCAAGGCATGGTCGAACAGCGTCATGCCTTTGCCTGACGAAGGGACTGGGGACATCATGAACTCCTGATTGAGTCAGCCAGGCGCGCGGCGCGCACCAGGCAAGGATTGCTGTGGCAGCACTGTTGGCCATGTTCTGCCGGAAATGAAGCGCTGCGACAAACGGAGCGGCGTGGCGCGCATGGATTGGATGAAGTGTTCATCTGCGCTTACCTGACGAACAGCTGCAGGTGTTCGACCACCGGACCCAAGGCCAGCGCCGGCACATAATTGAGCACCCCGACCAGCACCACGACGGCGACCAGCAAGCCGATGAACATCGGTCCATGGGTCGGCATGGTGCCGGCATTGGCGTCCAGGCGCTGCTTGCCGGCCAGTGAACCGGCAATGGCCAGGATCGGCACGATCACGGCGAAGCGGCCGAACCAGATCGCCACGGCCAGCATGCTGTTGTAGAACGGCGTATTGGCGGACAGGCCGGCAAAGGCGCTGCCGTTGTTATTGGCTGCCGAACTGAAGGCATACAGGATTTCCGAAAAACCGTGGGCGCCCGGGTTGGCCAGTCCAGCCTTGCCGGCATCGAGCATGACGGCAATGGCCGTGCCGGCCAGCACCAGCGTCGGCGTCACCAGGATGGCGATCGACGTCATCTTCATTTCATACGACTGGATCTTCTTGCCCAGGTATTCCGGCGTGCGGCCAATCATCAGCCCGGCAATGAAGACCGCCAGGATGGCAAACACCAGCATGCCGTACAAACCGGAACCGACGCCGCCAAAAATCACTTCGCCGAACTGCATCAGCACCATCGGCATCAGGCCGCCCAGCGGCATGAAGGAGTCATGCATGGCATTGACGGCGCCGCACGATGCCGCCGTGGTGATGGCGGCAAACAGGGCCGAGGCGCTGATGCCGAAACGCGTTTCCTTGCCCTCCATGTTGCCGCCGGCCTGCAGCAGGCTGCCGGCCTGGTCCACACCCAGCGACTGCAGCAGCGGATGGCTTTGCTGCTCAGCCACCATCACCAGCGCGGCGCTGGCTACGAACACCAGCGTCATGGCGCCCAGGATGGCCCAGCCCTGGCGGCGGTCGCCAACCATGATGCCGAAGGCAAAACACAAGGCCGTTGGAATCAGGAACATGGCGATCATCTGGAAGAAGTTCGTCAAGGCGTTCGGGTTTTCAAACGGGTGGGCGGAATTGGCATTGAAAAATCCGCCGCCATTGGTGCCGATCATCTTGATGGCTTCCTGGGACGCGACCGGCCCCATCGCCAAGGTCTGCGTTTTGGCCACCAGCGCGTCGCTCAGCGGCGCACCGCTGGCATCCTTGACCGGCTGGCCATCGGCCCCCACCCTGGGCTGGGTATAGCTGACCTGGTCGATCAGGGTGACTTCCTTGTAGGCTGAAAAATTCTGGATCACGCCCTGGCCCATCAGGAAGATGGAAAACACCATCGACAGCGGCAGCAGCACATACAGCGTCGAGCGGGTGACATCGACCCAGAAGTTGCCGATAACACTTGCCGAACGGGCGCTCAAGCCGCGCACCAGGGCAAACACCACCGCCATGCCGGTGGCGGCAGAAAAGAAATTCTGGCTTGTCAGTGCCAGCATCTGGGTCAGGTAGCTCATGGTCTGTTCACCGCTATAGCCCTGCCAATTGGTATTGGCGACAAAGCTG
>JBPBPY010000419.1:0-3952 GCA_050954505.1 Janthinobacterium lividum | reverse complement strand
TAGTCAAAAAATATTGAAAAATCTTTCAACTATCTTTCCCTGCCCACACAGAACTACAATGGTTCGGACGCCTCAACCGACATCTTCAGGCCAACTGCGCAGGGAACATCGATCATGAACAAACGTCTGCTTCGCCTGGCCATGCTTGCGCCGGGAAGTGCCGCAGTTCTGGCCAGCCTGGCCTGCGCAGCCCTGTTGAGCGGCTGTGCCCGTAATCAGAACGACACCCAGGGCATGAGCGCCGAAGAGGTCAAGGAAGCAATCGTCGAGGCGACCAGCCCCGAGACCACGCCGGACGCCACCTCGACAGCCTCCACGGTCGAGAGCTACAAGAAGGATATCGCCCAGCGCATTGCGCAAGTCAACTCGACCAAGGTCTATACCACCCGGCCACAGGCACTGCTGCGTTCGGTGATCGTGGTGAAATATGTCATCGATGCCAAGGGCAACCTGGTCAGCAGCGCCATCTCGCGCACCAACCACGACCGGGCGACCGAACAGACGGCGATGGCATCGCTGAGAAACACCGCACCGTTTCCCAAGCCGGCTGCCAATCTGCTGCGCCAGAACAAGCTCGAACTCTCGGAGTCGTGGCTGTTCAACACGGATGGCCGGTTCCAGCTGCGCTCGATTGCGCTGCCGCAGATGGAAGAATGATGCACCGGTTGCGAACGCTATCCTTGCACTCGGGCTATGATTGCGGCTTCACCGTTTCAGAAAACCGTCATGCAGCCTCCTGATCAAGCGCGTCCTCCCGTCCTGTATCGTTTTTCCGAGCGGCGCTGGATCGAACGCGCACTTGCCGAGGGCGAATTCCGCCTGCGCCCGATGATCGACGAACGCATCCTCAGCCCGCGCCTGCAAGCCAGCGGCGCACGGCTGGCGCCAGGCTCCGGCTATCTGACCCTGGCGCTGTGCCGGAAATTCGATCCGGCCCTGTTTGGCCATTTCGACCAGGCCGACTGCTGCCTGCAGATCAACGATCCGGAACTCTTTGGCGAGCGCCTGCACCGCGCCGTGCAGCGCGCCTTGCCGAGCTGGGCCGGCATCGATGCCGCCGTCACCTATGGCGCGGCCAGCCCGCTGGGCAAGGCATTCACCAAACCGCGCGAACAGGCGTTCGAGCGCGAATGGATGTTTGCCTGGCGCCCGACCCAGGAAGCGCTGACCTTGAATGCCGTCGTGGTCAAGCTCGGCAGCCTGGAAAAGATTGCCGAATTGCGCGAAGCGCCGGCGCCGTAAGCCCTTGCAGCGAAGTGCAGTGCAGTGCAGTGCAGTGCGATGCAATCCATCGCCCTGCATCGCAATTCTGCGCGAAGTTTGATCGCAGTAAAAACCAGTACCGGCACAAATACCTGCACCGGCCCCCAAGACAAGTGCGCGCATAAGTGCCAGCACCAGCACCAGCACCAGCACCAGCACCAGCACCAGTAGCAGTAGCACACCATTTCCATCACCAACTTGCCAGGGACCGCATGACAACTCCAATGCAAACACGAAGCTGCGACGTCGCCATCATCGGTGCCGGCAGTGCCGGCCTGTCTGCCTATCGCGCTGCGCGTGCCCATGGCAAGAACGTGGTGCTGATCGAAAAGGGTCCGTATGGGACAACCTGCGCGCGCGTGGGCTGCATGCCCAGCAAGCTGCTCATTGCCGCAGCAGAGGCAGCACACAAGGTGACACAGGCGCCCGCGTTCGGTGTGCATGCAGGCGCACTGCGTGTCGATGGCCGGGCAGTGATGGCGCGCGTGAAATCCGAGCGTGACCGCTTTGTCTCCTTCGTGCTGGAGAGCGTCGAACACATTGCGCCAAACGACCGCATCGAAGGCCAGGCACGGTTTGTCGCACCTGGTGAACTGATGATCGGCACGCACACGCTGGTGCAAGCCAAGACAGTCGTCATCGCTACCGGATCGAGCCCCAGCAAACCCGATGTCCTGAAACCGGCCGGCGACCGGTTGCTGATCAGCGACGATGTGTTCTACTGGGACGATCTGCCGAAATCGATTGCCGTGGTCGGCACCGGCGTGGTCGGCCTCGAACTGGGCCAGGCCTTGCACCGGCTGAGCGTGAAAGTGACATTCTATGGCCGCGATGGATCGCTCGGCCCGCTCAAGGAAGGCGCGGTGCTGGCGGCAGCTGTCAAGACCTTGGGCGCTGAACTCGACCTGCGGCTTGACACCGAGATCCTCGGTGTCGAACACCAGGGCGACCACGTGACACTGCGTTCACGCGCGGCCGACGGGCAAGAGCGGCAGGACAGTTTCGAATGGATCCTCGCTGCAGCAGGCCGCCCGCCCAATGTGAAGTCGCTGGCGCTGGAACAAAGCGGCCTGGAACTTGACGACAAGGGTTTGCCCGAGGTCGACGCCCATACTGCCCAGTGCGGGCACAGCGCCGTGTTCATGGCGGGCGACGTCATCGGCGAGCGGCCGCTGCTGCATGAAGCGGTGGACACGGGACGCATTGCCGGCGAAAACGCTGCGCTGTATCCAGACGTCTTGCCGGGCCTGCGCCGCGCGCCGATCGGCGTGGCGTTTACCGAACCGCAAATCGCCACGGTCGGCAAGACCAGCCATTTCGCCGAAGGACAAAAGCATGTGGTTGGCGAAGCCTCGTTCGACGACCAGGGCCGCAGCCGCGTCATGCTGCAAAACCACGGCCTGCTGCAAGTCTATGCAGAAGTTGGCACCGGCCTTTTCCTGGGCGCCAGGATGGTGTGCCCCAGCGCCGAACATCTGGCCCACTTG
Organism: Janthinobacterium lividum; assembly: GCA_050954505.1. Taxonomy (GTDB): domain Bacteria; phylum Pseudomonadota; class Gammaproteobacteria; order Burkholderiales; family Burkholderiaceae_D; genus JAQGMO01. The sequence continues at coordinate 1,202 of JBPBPY010000419.1, read as the reverse complement.
ATGGCCTGGGCCTGCCAGTCCGGCATGACGATCCGCAAGATGCTCGAGATGCCGTTCTATCATCCGGTGGTGGAAGAAGGCTTGCGCACCGCATTGCGGGACGCCGCCAACAAGCTGCACAAGCTCGCGGATATCGACTTCTGTGCCGACTGCACGCCTGGCATGTAGCACAGGCAGTGCATGCATGCGCGGGGTGCCCATGCCCTATGTACGATAACGTACCGATTTATTGCCGTGAATGATTTATGGTGTCAAACGAAGCAAGAAAAACATCTGCACGAGCTCCGTGGGCGCCTGCGCCGCCCGAGGAAAAAAAGCCTCGTCCCGTAGACGGATTTGCTATTATTTGAACCACTTTGGCAGCGCTGCCTTGCGAGGTTCCAGCGTCGCTGCTTTCCTCTCACCTTGCAATCAGGAGTGCCACCATGTTGGAAACCAACTTGAAGACCGTCAGAACCGATATGAAAACCTTGATCCGTGATGCGCAAGACCTGTTTCGTGAAGCTACCTCGGTCACCGGCGTGAAAGCGGACGAACTGCGCGGCCGTGGTCTGGCATTGCTCGATACCGCCATGTCGAAGGCACAGGATGTGCAGGCAGTGGCAATGGAAAAAGGCCGCGAAGTCGCCGACACCGCCGACCAGTACGTGAAGGAAAATCCATGGCGTGCCGTGGCCATCGCCAGCGGCGTTGGCGTGCTGGTCGGACTGCTGATCGCGCGCAAGTAAGCCAGGCGCCGGTCGCTGACAATGGATTATCAAGAACCTCATCTCTCAGAAGAAAAACCCGGCTTGTTCGCCGGCCTGGGCAGCATGGCCAAGAACCTGCTGGGCCTGTTCATGAGCCGCATCGAACTGGCCGCGCTGGAGTTTTCGGAAGTGCGCACCGCACTGCTGAAGATCGTGCTGCTCGGGGCGCTCGGTCTCGTGGCGGCCTGGTTTGCGCTGGCTTACTGGTCGATCCTGGTGGTAGTGCTGGCCTGGCCGGCGATGGGCTGGATCATTCTGCTGGTCATGGCGCTGGTGTTTACTGCGGCCACCGCCGGCCTGTTCATGTACCTCAAATCGATGCTCGATCAAGGCAAGTTGTCGATGCCCGCAACCATGGCAGAACTGCGCCATGACCGCGATACGCTGCTCTAGCCACGAGGCCATTGAATGACCAATCACGCCAGCCAGGACCACCTGGCAAACACCAGCGGC
>JBPBPY010000175.1:0-3984 GCA_050954505.1 Janthinobacterium lividum | reverse complement strand
CAAGGATGGTTTGCCCGCATGTTCGGCACATTGGCAGACCTGCTTTTCCTGCCCTCCAATGGCGTGCTGCTGTCACAGAGCATGGATCTCGATACCGTATTCAAAGCCATCCGCAAGCTTGAGCAAGAACATCGCAAGGTGGCCTTGCTTGGCATGAGCAGACTCATCCTGCTTGTTCAGCACAGAGGACTCCCCAAAGTGCTTGATTTTCTGGTCGCAGAAGGTGCGCGTTTGCCAAGCGAGGATGCTTCCGAGGTGTATTGTGCAATCATCGCCCTGCAAGGTCAGCGCATGATCGAACGGGCGGCGCTATTGCACCGCTGCCTGATTCCTGTTGCACAGCAATTGCCTGCGGCGCATCGCGCCGTGCTGGTCCATCAGCTCGATAGCGTGGCCAACCAGCTTCGGCCTCGACGCCATGTTGCCACTGTTTCTGCAGGAGCAGGCGCGGCGCTGCCACCTGCACCACTGCCAAACCAGGAGCAAGGGCATGAAGCGTCTGTCTGAAGAGCCGGCCGGCACACATCAAAACAAGTTTGCCCGCCACGCCGCGCCGGAAAATCCCGGACCGGGCGCAGGAATACGCCTGGCCATCGCCGAAGCCGGCAATGCACGCTGCATGGATGATGCGCCCGGCATGCATGCCGATGCCCCACGCATCATGCCACGCATGGTTTCCCGCAATGGCGACTCAACTCCAGCGCAACATGGAATGGTCAATCTGTCCACGTTACCGCCTGAAGTCATGGAAAACATCATGGACTGCATGACGAGCGCGGGCCATGTTTCGCTGGCACAGGTTTCATGGCAGTTCGAAGTGTCCACCAGAATGCGATGTGCGGCTGGCAAATTCGTCCACGACTTACTCATGCAAAAAAAAAGAGCGCCAGTCGAGCGCCTGTCCATGCTCGGCGCAGCACTTGATGATTTCGAGAGGCTCGATGGGCATTACGCCAAACGCTACGCTTTCCCTTTGCTGCGTGACGTTAATCAAGTGCTGCAAGTGACCCATCGCAAGAATCCGACGCCAACGGGGGAGCTGATGCTCAACCGCACCATGGCGCTCATGTATGGACACAATGCCTATGGCGTGCCTATCGTATTCTACCGTTTGATGTGGATGCACTGCGAGTATAACTATTCCATTCCTGGTCACCATGAAAGGATCTTCAATTCCCTCTCGGTGCAAGACCGCGTGGCTTTCCTGGCTATCGCGCATTGGTCTCATTCAGAGCCCTCCGAGGCAGTGGTCAAACCGCTGCGACCGGCCTGGGAAAAATGGCATGCCCGAATGATGATCGACAAGGAATGCGCCAGCGCTTATTCAAACGCGATCTGTTGCATCATTCCCGACCTTCATGCGCGGCCATCGGCAAAGACCGAGGGTGTGCTCAAGCGCTATTTTGACTGGACCACAACACAGCCGGATGGGTTGGTATTCAATGCACGCATGCTCGGCGCCTACATGAACAAGCTTTTGCTGGCGCTGCCAACCCAGGGTAGCCAGCTCGGGCTGCGCCAGAACTTCCAGCGCCGGATCAGCGAAGTGCTTGACTGCTGGCCGGCGCTGTCAGCAAAAGACGATGCCATACTGCGGTATCGTCTGCTGTTAAGTCATGAATTCAAGAAAACACCAGACGATGTCAATGCCGAATGGAATGCGCAAGGTACACGGCTACGGGCATTTGCCGAACACAACCCGCTGGAGATGAATGGACGCAGGATCGCATTGCATCTCACACGACCAATGGCTTTTTGCACCATCCATGCTTTCGACATCTGGTTGTCGCTTTGCAACGCGCTGCCATCAGAATTGCAAACGGCACTGCATTTGGACATGGAACGCGGAATACTCCTGAATCTTGATGAGCCCCTGCAGAAACACATCATCACCAGCTTGAAGCGTTCATACAGTAATTTGCCGGAACACGATCAAGCACGCCTGTCCAGAAATGTTGGAGAATTTGTCTTCATGTCCTCGGGCACCGCCATCGCCAGCATGAACGTGCTCCCTTTCGCACCGCTGCTTGCGGAAATTCGCCACTTCAGTCTCGAAAACCAGCGCGTTGCGCTTGGCAACCTGGCGATTGCGATTCTGCACGTCCCTTGGACTTTGCTGGACTCAATGACGAATGCGCTGCTCGAGGCCAGCCGCCATTTGCCGCCCGCAAGCCTTGCTTCGGTCATCAAGTGTATTTTGACTGCGCGCGAATGGCGCATGCTTTCCAATCCGGATGACAGCTTCCTCAGCTTGAACAAAGCCGCAGCAAGCTTGCCGGCCGAGTTGCAGGCAGACGTGGGGCAGCTACTGAAGCGCTGTGCAGCGCTGTTTCGCCAACAGGCCGCCTGGGCCAGCCCTGGTTTCGGGCACCACGATGCTGTCGGCACCATCGCAGGCATCGTGAACCGGCAGCCGCAGATTGTTACTAAACCGACCTGACCCGCATCGCCAAGGAGGATGGCCATGGATCGTATAACGTATCGATTTGCGCATTTGGTGAACAATGTGCGGGATGACACAGATGGGCCTGCGGAAAATGTTCTGGACGACACAGGTCATACCGGCAGGGTGGTGATCGATCTCGACGCGCCGGCAGTCGCTGCAATGGAGGCAGCACAAAGTGCGCCAGCACCAGCACCAACGCCAGCACCGCCTCCAACACCACCGGCAAGACCGCTCCAGCCACTACGGGTCCAGTCCCGCTCGCTGATCGATTCCCTGCATGGGTCCATGGCCGGTGCCCTGCCCCATGCCTCGCCCTTGCTGCCCTTTACCCCCTATGGAATGGCTGCGCTGGCGGCCGGCAGCGGTCAGGCTGCACCCGATGTTTCCTGCAGCAATCCAGTTCTTCTGGGCAGACCAGAGCGGTTAAACGCGCCAGTCACGACGCCGGCGTTTGCCAGCACACCCTTGCTGGCCCACGCCCGAACTGCCGGTCCATTGTTCGATGCCACAGGCAGTTCGATCGTGGCCGAACTTGACCAGGCCCTGCGCGCTGATCTCGACTGGCTTGAGGTTTGCACTGGCCTGACGCCGGCGCAACGCCTCAGGGCGCTCGAGACCTTGCTGGGAAACATGCTCGCGATGCATCCCGACGATCCGGTACGCCGGCACCGGGTTGCACTGCTCGAGCGCATCGTTGCGCGCATGGCAGGCCTGCGCAGCACCACTTTCGTGCACATGCTGGGCGAGCTGGCACTGCGCTCGCCTCTTCCCCCTGAGCGCCTGGAACCGTTGCTGCTGCATGTTGCAGCACTTGCCGCCAGCCTGCCAACATCGCAGCGCGGTATCCTTTGTGCCGTGCTCTTGGAAGCGAAGGCCTTGACGGCGCTGCGTTTTGAACTGCTGCTCAATGAACTGCTGGTCGAAACCTTTCCTGCTTCCCCGCCGGCAGCGGCCGATGAACTCGCATGCTGGATCAAGGTGCGCCAGGCATTCCTGGCGCAGCCGGTTACCATCCTGTGCAGGCTGGGCGATTGCATGGCCTTGCAGCTCAGCACACTGTTGCGCGGCTTTTGCGTCGGCCAGCCGGATCCCCTGCTCGAGGCCATTGGCAAGGGCTTGTTGGGGTTACTGCAACAGCGGGCCGAGAAACCCGGCTTGGCGCAGGCAGGGCCCGTGCTGGCCCGCGTGCTGGACATCTCCCGTGCCATGCTGCCTGAACTCGGCGCCGTCATGGTTTTCGAAGTCCACCTGAGCGCCGTCCTGTTTTGCACCGCCGACGTCGCAGACGCATTTCCCCACGAGCCAGGCAATGAAGAATTGCTCTCGCCCACCACGCGGTTTGCCGTGCTTTGCAGGTTTTTTCGCAACGGACTCGACGCCGGCCTGAATCCCGACGAACTGTTTTATGAAATGGCGCTGCTGGCCGATCAGTTGCCGGCGCCATTTGCCGCCCGGTTTCACGACCTGATGGAAACCCGTCGACCCGGTGCACAACCGCCCACCCCGCTGGAGCGGCCGGTGTCGCCGCAAGACAGGCG
>JBPBPY010000038.1:0-3993 GCA_050954505.1 Janthinobacterium lividum | reverse complement strand
ACTGCATCGCCGTCGAATGCAATCCGGATCTGGCCCAATGCCGGCAGCAGGACATCGCTGTCGTCTTGCAGTGCATCCAGTTCAGATACGGCAGCACCAGTGTCGCCCGGCACTGTTTGCGGCAACAGCCTGGCCGCGGTCTGCGACGCGTGATCGGGGCGCTGGTACAGCAAGGCCGATGCGACGCCGGAGTCCACGGCGGCTTGCACATCGTCTTCATGCAGGGACAGAAACAGGCTGACGTTGAATGCCTGCAGGTAGGGGGCCAGCGACGCGCCGCCGGTCAATGCAGCGCGCGTGATATCGAGACCGTAATGGGCGATGGAATTAAAGATGCGCATCGAGGTTTCCGACGAGTTGCGCGACATGATGACCACTTCGACAAAACGTTGGTCGTGCACCAGTTCATTCAACTTCAACAGCGCGCGCACCAATGCAAATCCGGCACCAAGTTTCAGCGTGCGGCTTTCATTGTCTAGTTGATGCTGGCGATAGGCTTGCAGGCCATGCAGCCGAAAGATCTTTTCTTCCGCTTCGAGGTCGAACAATGCCCGTGAAGAAATGCCCACCACCAGCAGATTGTCGAGCGAAAAAGCCATGCAGAATCCTGGAATGAAAAATGGCGCAGCGAAGAAATTCGCTGCGCCATCTCATTATGCCTTGCCCGGCCTTGCTGTGGCTAGATTGCCCACGCAAGCCGGTGGCAGGCAAGCTGCCGTTTAATCCTTCAGGCGGGTGATCTTCGTGCCAGCCAGGCTCAAGTTGGCCATCAGGCCGGCGTTGGTAAGTGCAAAACCAACCACTGGGCCCTTTGCCGAATTCAGGTCAACGCTGCCATTGGCGCCAACTTTCAGGATTGCCACCGATGCATCGGCACCACCCGAAAAGCCACCGCTATTTTGGAAGTTGGCCAGTGCTTCAGGCGTCATGAACAACAGGTACAGGGCCTTCGATTGGGCACCGGCCTGCAGGCCGACGGAAATCGAACCTAACGCATAGTAGTCCTGGGTGCGGCCATTGACGCGCATTTCGCCCGTGCCATACTGGCCGCCGATGCCCAGTCCAGCCGAAATCACAGAAGGGAATACCAGAACGCCTGCGGCCTTCGAAACCAGGTCGCGCGAACCAGGCACGGTGTCGTACAGGCGCGTCAGGCTGGCAGATGCGCCGGCATGGGTTTCAGCATGACGATCGGTTGTGGCGCTGGCGCCGGGGGTGGTATTGGCGGTCGTGGTAGTGCCGCAACCTGCGAGGAGAGCGCCAGTAATGGCGATGGCTGCAGCGGTCTTGAACATTGTTTTGTAGTTTTTCATGATTTGCCTCTATGAGATTGAACATGGCCTGCCCAGAAAGCGCCTGAAGTTCAAACGTGGAAGCGTGAGCCTTTTGGTGGCGAGCATTCAGGCTGGGTTTGGGGTCCGTAGCCAGTATGACAATTGAAAATCTTGCCCGCCGCCAGATTGCAGTGATTTTGATTCTGGTCAACGATATTTCGCTGGCGAGCGGCGCGCCGACAACAGCCATGGGGAACCGGGTCCCGCATTGGCCCTCAACAGTTCAGGAAAGCAGATGTCAATGCATCAAATTTGCAAAACGCTGGCGCACCAGAAACAGTACAGCGTCGCGCTGCGGTGTCGCTTCGGTGTTCTCGATGAAGTTGGTCATGATGACGAACAGGGCGCCAATCTCTTTTCCATTTTCCAGAGATATCCCGCCTTCAATTGTTTTTATCAACTCGAGAACATTGATGGGGTCGACAATTTTTTCAAATGAAGAACGGTCCCCGTCAACTTCAAGTGCCTGAATACACGCATTCTTCAAAAGAGGCAAAGTGTGTTTCATGTTTTCCCTTGATGGTGTTTTCGGATTAATTGTAATGCGGGAATTGTAATAGTTAAATACGTTTCTAATGAAAATGGTGTTTTTATCAAATATCGTTGCGTATCCCGGCGGCGATTTGCATTACAAAAAAGACATCTTTCGTGGAACTTTACCTTGCCTGACCGCGACTTAGTGGCAACCGAACAATGATTGTTCGGACAACTTGAGAAAATTCCCTTTCCAGTCGAGGTTTCAATGTCGATCTTCCATCGTACAAATTCAACATCCGTCCCGCTTCATCGCGCGGCGGGTTCAAACAACGGCGTGGAAGAGGGCGCCGCCACGAGATCCGTATCGTCTGCCGCAACACAGCTGCGCGACCAGCTGTTTGCCCTGACAAACGAATTGAAATCACCGTCACTGGAAAGGCAATTTGCCAAAAAGGTGGACATTCTGGAGAGCATGACGCAGCTGATGGTTGATGCCAGCAGGAAGAAGACAGTCGAATCTGTCATCAGGACGATCAATCATCAAAAGAATCGCCTGCTGTTCGGCGAACAATCCGGCAAGGCTTGGTCGCATTCGAGCACGATGCCGGTGGCGAGGGATTTTGTGGGCACAGAGATTCACACTCCAAACACGACTGGCGATCAGCAGCAATCCGGCAGTTTTTATCTTCTTCGGCGAACGCAACAGCACAAGCGCTCGGTCTTCGCCAGTGACCACAAGCGCGCTTTCGATGCAATCGTCGCGGAAATCAAGCCCAGGCGGAATCTTGCGCATCTGGAGAAGTTTCGGGTAGACGGCCTTTCTGGACTGAAGGAGCCGAAAGACAAAGCTTTGATGAATGCCTGCGCCAGTGAAGTGAGCCGCCGCTGCGGTCTGGCGCCTGTATGGAATGCATTGTTCGGTACAGTGGATTCGCTCAAACCCGAGCGCCAGCACGCCTTGGTCGACACATTTCATGAAACGTTCGCCCATGTCAGCGCTCAGGACAGGCATGTGCTTGTCGAGCACATGGGTGACGCTTTCGCGACATTGCTGGCCAAACACGCCAGTCTGTCTCCCTCACTGCAGGATTATCTGCCGCGCTTCTTGAACGATAAATTTGCGTTAATGACCACCTCGCAAAAAGCATCCCTCCGGCAGGCCCTTTCTGCAAGTGGACAGCAAGGCAATCCGTCGTATGGATTTCTGAACGATGGCCAGCGACAGTTCGCTTTGTAAAAGCCAAACACATTTATGACGACTGCCATCCCGAAGAAACAGTCCGGTGCGGCAGAAGCTTTGAGGACCATTTCCGTGGCCTGGCGTGGTGCAGTCAAGGTGAAGACACAAACAATTAACCAGTTGCGGGCGATCCTGGTTAGCGTACCGCAGGATATTCGAGAACGTCTCTGGAAACCGAATGCGGAAAATTGTGTGGAGGCCTGTGCGCATTTGCGCAATCTGGGACCAACCGTACTCCTTCAAACATTGACGACGGCGTTGCGACTTCTCGCAAAACCCTGGTTATCACTGTCTGCTGAATTGAAGGAACTTGATGCGACATTGGTGACTTTAACCAGTGCTTCAGCGTCACGCCTGCGGGCGCAGTTTGGCATCGGTACTTAAACCGCGGCTGTGTTGATTGCAACCGCCGGGGATAATCCCGAGCGTCTGCGTAACGAGGCCGCGCTTGCAGCTTTGTGGCATGAATCATTTGTCAGCGTCGCCGGGAAAAACTGTACGGCACCGATTAAATCGCGGCGGAGATCGCTAGGCCAACAACGCGCTCTGGACCATCGCAATGTTGCGAATGAGAAGAGAACCAAGAACCTGCGCATACATTGCACGGAGATTGGCCGAAGGCATGTCAAACAAAGAAATTCATCGTTGCTTGAAGCGTTACATCGCGCGAGAACTGCATTCGCTGCTCTTGGCGGATCTTGCGGCTACAGAAGAGCTATCTTGACATAGGAGCGTCAACGCCGTGGCCGGATCGTTCTTCAGCAGCTTAAAAAAAGAGCGCATCCACAAACGGATTTATAAAACCCATGCCTTGGCCTGGGCCGATCTGTTTGATTGCATCGAGGGTAATCCCCCCGATAAAAAATGTGATTTGAAAGTAGAATTTTCTTAATACGATTTAAGGAAGTTTTACATGAAGACCTCGCGTTTTACGGAAAGCCA
>JBPBPY010000269.1:0-4017 GCA_050954505.1 Janthinobacterium lividum | reverse complement strand
TGCGGCGGTGCTTCGGGTGTGATCAGGCTGACGACCAATTCCTTGGGCACAGCCTGGACTGCCTGCGGGACCAGGCCGCTCTGCAGGGCGTAAAAAAATCCAGCGTGTAAAAGCAGAATCAGGCCAACTGGCCCGACTCGTTTGATCTGAAAGGTCATGCTGCCATTGCGGTTGGTAAAAAATGTATTGGTTGCCCATGCGGCGCATGCGCAGTGGACGCAGTGGAATAAATCGCCGGCGCTTGCGCAAGGCATTCGCGCAAGACGCGTTTGGCGCAGGAGTGGCATTTGCCACAGGCCGTGCCGACAGAAAGCTGGGTGCGCAATTCCACCATTGATGTTGCACCTGCTTCAACAGCAGAAGAAATCTTGCGGTCTGAGACATTATTGCAAATACAAACAATCATGACGGCACCTTGCTTGATCAGGGAAGACGTAAAAGTGTTGCTCTATATGTCGTAGACCGGCATGCGTTGCGCCAGCAGCACGCGCATGCTCCGGGCTCCTAGGCAGTCAGAATCAATTTGTTAAGTTGCGTCACGCGCAAACGGTAGATCCGGCCTTCGTGTTCGATTTCGATTTCGCGCATGCGCTGGAACAGGTCCTTGCTGCGGATGCGATTGGTGGGGCGCACTTCGCCAGCTTGCGGTGCGCAAGGAACGGTCGACTCCGGCGCTGTACCCAGCCTCTGCTCATTCATGATGTTCCTTTTGCCCTGTATTGATCAATCCGGCCCACTCTGCTGACGACTTGCCACCAAAGTGCCGGCAAGGATAGTCTGGAAAATTTGCCGAATCGGTGCGCCTTCAGGCGTAACGGCATTGCCAAGATCGATGCCTCGGCTCAACCCGAATGATCCCAAAGTTAATGCGAACAATTCGTATTTAGATTATTCCCCATTCCTTCAATGTTTGCAACTCTTATTGACAAACATTGAGCTTTCATCGCATGTGACAGCACCATGGGAACAAAACGCCAACGCCGTGAAAATTAAGAATTCCCCCGAGCTGATTAACAAAGCATGACGTGCGAACCGGAGCGGGACATGCTTCGTCGGTGCTGCATTTCAAATTTCGTCAATGTCCATGCGCGCGAAATTGGATCCTGGCAGTGGAACTGCATCCTCGATGGTTTTTCTTCGTTCACGTTTTTGCGGAGTCCTCATGACAAGTGTTTTCTCGAAAGTTAAATTCCGGCATTGCACGATGCTGCTGGCATTGAGCGTATTGTCTGGCTGCGGCGGCGGCTCGGGTACGGACGCTGGAACTGCAGTGGCGCCAGAGGGAAGAAACGGCCTGGCAACTCTGGCCACTGATGCAGGCCCGGCGGCACGGGACTCGCTGCAGGTAGCCCAGCTGGAAGGTCAATCGCAGCAGCCAGCCGGCGCCGATGGCCAGGGCCAGGCCGGTCAGCCACCTGCAGCAGATACTGAGGGCAATGGTGGCAATGGTACAGACGGATCAGGCACTGCCGGCAGCGGCGCAGACAGCACTGGCAATGCAGGCGATCAACCGACCACGCCACCAGCGCCAACCGAAGTCGGGCCAGGCATGCATTACGGCAAATTCATTGTGCCGATCGAAGGGTTGAACTACCTGCTGGCAGGCAATGGCTTCTATACCGACAGCCTGGGCAATTTTGCCTACGCCACCATGGATGGCGTGGCAGCGCCGGTCGTGTTCCGGGTTGGCGGCGTGGTGCTGGGATCGGTCGTGCCGCATGACTGCCTGAGTCCACTGAGCCTGGTGGCAGGTGCCGAGACCCGGTTCAACAGCGACAACACCATTGCGGCGTCGGCTGTTGCGCTGATGCGCTTGCTGCTTGCGCTTGACGAGGACAATGATCCCGCCAATGGCATCAAGATCACCACGCAGACACATTTCCTGATCTATTCCAACGGCGAAACTTTGCACCAAGCAGCCGTGCTCGATCCGGCCAGTGCCGATTTCGCAACCGACACCAACCTGCAAAACCTGGTTGCCGCACTCAATCGTGCTGCCGGCACGGACAAATATGTGCTGGCCGGCGCCGAAGCCGCGCGCCAGATGCTGGCCAGGGCACTGGGGGCCTGCCATGCCGTGCGCTACGAGGGCAACTACCTCACCGCATGGGAACATGGCGGCGTCAATATTGGTACGGTGAACCAGCCAGTCGATCCAAATCCCCAGGCTTTCAGCATCGTCATCACGCCGGCATTGCCCAACGATCGTTTCAGCGGCACGCTGATGCGCTACGGCGTCAGTTATGACGTCGGCGGGCTGGTCGATGCCAGCGGAGGGCTGGTGTTCGAAACCATGCGCAGAAGCAGTGACAAGATTGAATTCAACCCAGCCCTCGACGGCCATTACGAAGGGCAGTTCGACAAGGCCAGCCAGACCCTGAAGATCCAGTTCCTGAAACGGATCAGCCCACTGGTCTAGTACCGGCGCTGGCCTTGCCTGCGGCAACCGCGCGCACCGGCACCAGGCGTCGTCAACCGACGATGATGCCGCCGCCCAGGCATACTTCGCCGTCATACAGCACAGCGGACTGCCCGGGCGTGACCGCCCATTGCAGGTCGTCGAAAGCCAGCGAAAATCCGGCCGGACCGCCGGCGCGCTGCACGCAGGCCACATCGGCCTGGCGATACCGTGTTTTTGCCGTGTAGCGACCTGCTGCAGGCGCCGCTGGCGCCACCCAGCTCGCCTGGCTGGCACTGAGCTGGCCGGACAGCAGCCAGGGGTGGTCATGGCCTTGCACCACATACAGGGTATTGGCAGCAACATCCTTCCTGGCCACATACCAGGCATCGCTGTTGCCATCGGCTTTTTTATGGCTTTTCATGCCGCCGATGCCGATCCCCTTGCGCTGTCCCAGGGTATAGAAGCTCAAGCCCACATGTTCGCCGACAGTGTCGCCCTCCGGCGTCTTCATCGGGCCTGGCTGGTAGGACAGGTAACGGTTGAGGAATTCCCGGAACGGCCGCTCGCCAATGAAGCAGATGCCGGTGGAATCCTTCTTCCTGGCATTTGGCAAGGCAAGCTGCCCGGCCAGGCGCCGGATCTCGGTCTTGTGCAACGCGCCCAGCGGAAACAGGGTCTTCGATAACTGCGCCTGGTTCAGGCGGTGCAGGAAATAGCTCTGGTCCTTGCTGGCGTCGACGGCCTTGAGCAATTCGAATTCGCCAGGAGCAGCCAGTGACTCGCGCACCCGTGCGTAATGGCCGGTTGCAATCTTCTCGGCGCCAAGCAGCATGGCATGGTCAAGAAATGCCTTGAATTTGATTTCGGCATTGCACAGCACATCCGGGTTCGGTGTGCGTCCAGCCTGGTATTCGCGCAGGAATTCGGCAAACACGCGGTCCTTGTACTGGCCGGCAAAATTCACCGCCTCGATATCGATGCCAATCACATCGGCCACGCTGACGGCGTCGATCCAGTCCTGGCGGGTCGAGCAGTATTCGGAATCGTCATCGTCTTCCCAATTCTTCATGAACAGGCCGACGACTTCGTAACCCTGCTGCTTGAGCATCCATGCGGCCACCGAGGAATCGACCCCGCCCGACATGCCAATGACGACCTTGCCGCGGCTCATGCGGCACCGCCTTCGATGACGCTGGCTTCCGTATGCAGCAGTGCCAGCGGGGCACGCTGGCCGGCCAGGTAATCTTCCACGCAGGCCAGCACCAGCGTGCTGCGGTGGCGTTCCCGGCAGGCACGCATTTCGTCAAGCGTCATCCAGACCGTGCGCACGATGCCTTCATCGAGCGGATGGTCATGCTCGGCGCCGACGTCGCCGGTGAACGTGAAGCGCATGTAGGTGACATCGTAGCCGGTGCGCGAAGACAGGTAACGCGCCATGTATACACCCACCAGGGCGGTAGGCGTGAAATCGTGGGCGGTTTCCTCGCGCGTTTCCCGCACCACCGCCTGGGCCAGGGACTCGCCCGGATCGAGATGGCCAGCCGGCTGATTGAAACGCAAGCCTTCGCTGGTCTCTTCCTCGACCAGCAAAAAACGGCCGTCACGTTCGATGACAG
>JBPBPY010000216.1:0-4019 GCA_050954505.1 Janthinobacterium lividum | reverse complement strand
CGTTCCAGTTGCCCGATCTGGTGCCGATCGGCGCCAACGGGCTGGCCAATCCACGCGATTTCCTGACCCCCGTGGCAAGCTTTGAAGAACGCGAAGGCGACTTCGCCCTGGTGGCAAAGTTCGGCGGCAGGATGTGGACCGCGAAGATAGCCCATTCGCCACTCGACGTCGTGGCCTGGCATGGCAACTGTGCGCCCTACAAGTATGACCTGCGCCATTTCAATACCATCGGCTCGATCAGCCATGATCATCCGGACCCTTCCATCTTCACTGTGCTGCAATCCCCTGGCCATGCGCCGGGCGTCGACATGCTCGACTTCGTCATCTTTCCGCCACGCTGGCTGGTTGCAGAAAACACCTTCCGTCCGCCCTGGTTTCACCGCAATGTCGCCAGCGAGTTCATGGGTCTGATCCACGGCCAGTACGACGCCAAGGCAAGCGGTTTTCAGCCTGGCGGTGCCAGCCTGCACAATTGCATGAGCGGCCACGGGCCCGATGCCTCGACGTACGAGAAAGCCAGCACCGCCGACACACGCGCACCTCATAAGCTTGACGACACCATGGCGTTCATGTTCGAGACCCGCAATCTGCTTTGTCCCAGCGCCCAGGCGCTGGCCCTGCCACAGCTGCAGGAAAATTATTACCAATGCTGGTCGGGCATCCAGAAGCATTTCGACCCCGCCCGCCCGTAACCCGCATCCACAGGACCGAGCATGAAATTTGCCACCATTAAAGACGGCAGCCGCGACGGCGCACTGGTCATCGTCAGCCGCGATCTGCGCCACTGCTGCAGTGCCACAGGCATCGCTTGCACACTCCAGGCTGCACTGGACGATTGGGACGCTCTTGCGCCTGCCTTGCAACAGCGGTATGCCGAACTCAACGATGGCAGCGCTGCCGGCATCAAGGCATTCGACCAGGCCGCCTGCCATTCGCCCTTGCCGCGCGCCTATCAATGGGCCGACGGCTCTGCCTACCTGAACCACGTGGAGCTGGTGCGCAAGTCGCGCAATGCCGAAGTGCCGGCGTCGTTCTATACCGATGCACTGATGTACCAGGGTGGCTCCGACCGTTTTGCCGGACCGCGCGATCCTCTCCAGGCGCTCGACGAAAGCTGGGGCATCGACCTGGAAGCGGAGGTCGCCATCATCACCGGAGACGTGCCCATGGGTGCCACATTGGCGCATGCAGCGGAATCGATCCGGCTGGTCATGCTGGTCAATGATGTCTCGCTGCGCAATCTGATTCCTGGCGAACTGGCCAAGGGGTTCGGTTTTTTCCAGTCCAAGCCTGCCAGTGCATTTTCACCGGTTGCGGTCACGCCCGATGAACTGGCCGATTGGCACGACAACAAGCTGCACCTGCCGCTGCTGGTCCATCTGAATGGCCAGCCATTTGGCAAACCGAATGCCGGCACCGACATGTCGTTCGGATTTGCCCAGCTCGTGGCGCATGCGGCCAGGACGCGCGAACTCGCTGCCGGCACCATCATCGGGTCGGGCACCGTGTCGAACAAGCAGGGAGGCCTGCACGGATCGAGCATTGCCAATGGCGGCGTGGGCTACTGCTGCATTGCCGAGTTGCGCATGTATGAAACCATCGAACTGGGCGCACCGGTGACCGGCTTCCTGAAATTCGGCGACACGGTGCGCATTGAAATGCTTGACGCCAGCAGTGCGAGTATCTTCGGCGCCATTGAGCAGACGGTACAGCGGTATGGCAGTTGACATCGCTGCCGTGCCACCCGTCCCGCAGGGTGGACGTGCCACTCCTTCATTGAAAAGACGCATTGCAATCATGCACAGATCGCGCGGCAAAATTCTCGGCAAAATGGCATTCATGTCGCCACTGTCCCGATACGACGCCGTGCCCTGAGTACCCTTTATTTTGAATTCTTTCGCAACAAGGACTGCACCATGACCGATTTATTCGACAATCCGATGGGCCTGATGGGCTTTGAATTCGTGGAGTTCGCCTCGCCTGCGCCAAATCAGCTGGAACCGGTTTTCGAAATGCTGGGGTTTACCCGTGTCGCCGAACATCGCTCCAAGGATGTCACCTTGTACCGTCAGGGCGGCATCAACTTCATCATCAACAACGAACCCAACAGTGCCGCTTCGTGGTTTGCAGCCGAGCATGGGCCGTCGGCATGCGGCATGGCATTTCGCGTCAAGGACGCGCCGGCAGCCTATGCCCGCGCATTGTCGCTCGGTGCGCAGCCGCTTGAATTGCCCACCGGCCCGATGGAATTGCGCCTGCCCGCCATCAAGGGCATTGGCGGGGCACCGCTGTATTTGATCGACCGCTTCGAGGATGGCGAGTCGATCTACGATATCGACTTCAAGTTTTTGCCCGGCGTCGAGCGCCGTCCGCCTGGCCACGGCTTGAAACTGATTGACCACCTGACGCACAATGTCTACCGTGGCCGAATGGCATTCTGGGGCAGTTTCTACGAACGCCTGTTCAACTTCCGCGAAATCCGCTACTTCGACATCAAGGGCGAATATACCGGCCTGACATCGCGCGCGATGACGGCGCCCGATGGCAAGATCCGCATTCCACTGAATGAAGAAGCATCGGGCAGTGGCGGCCAGATCGAGGAATTCCTGATGAAGTTCAACGGCGAAGGCATCCAGCACATTGCGCTGCTCAGCGACGACGTCATCGCCACGGTGGACAGTTTGCGCCAGGCCGGCGTGCCTCTGATGGCGGCCCCACCGGAAACCTACTACGAGATGCTCTCGGAGCGCCTGCCCGACCATGGCGAGGATGAAAACCAGCTCAAGATGCGTGGCCTGTTGATGGACGGCAGCACTGGCGAAGGGGGCCGCCGGCTGCTGCTGCAGATTTTTTCGGACACAGTGCTCGGACCCGTGTTTTTCGAGTTCATCCAGCGCAAGGGCGATGACGGCTTTGGCGAGGGTAATTTCAAGGCCTTGTTCGAATCGATCGAACGCGACCAGGTCAAGCGTGGTGTGATTGCCGGGGCCAGCCAGCAAAGCTGAGACGGATTGGGTGCTGCAGCAAGCCAGCAGAAGGCCAACGTTGATCATCATGAAACGGCGGTCTTGCGGTTTTGAAATCGCTTTGGGTTACTATCCAGATTGGTTATTCAATTTTCGACACGTATCCCGAACCAAGGAAAAAGCATGGTCACTATCCAGGAAAACAACACGTTCACGCAAATCGTGCGCTTCGACGTCGCCAAGGACAATCAGGAGGCATTGATCACGGCGATCACCACCCAAGTGCAGGACTGGGTTTGCCGCCTCCCCGGTTTCATCTCTTCCACGTTTCATGCCAGCCACGATGGCCAGCACGTCATCAACTACGCGCAGTGGCAAGATGAATCTGCCTTCCAAGGTTTCCTGCAGGACGGCAGGAACGAGAATCTGCGGGCGGCAATCCATGCAGTCGATGCGGCCGCCAAACCAAATGCCGTTCATTGCCGGGTGGTACGCAGCATTGAGAGCAAGGCGTAGTCCAGATTTCCTGAAATTGGACCTGTCGACATTTTTCGCGCTCGACTGGAACCAACTTGGCAAAAGAACCACTTACTGATCTTTAAAGTAACGGTTCTTCTCGTGCCCAATATTAATCACGCTTTGCCCGCTTTTACTGCCTCACCTGGAGGCGAATTCATCGCTGGACAGGTTGATGGCGCGTTTTCTTCCCAGTCCGCAACCGGGAAAACATCTTCTCTGCCCCTGCCAAATCAAACCCGTGCAACCGCTGTGCCGTTGTCGCAGCCGAATTTCAAGAAAAGACCTGATTGGGCTAACGGACAGGCTGGACATGTTTCCACTTCAGCCGTGTCGCTGTGTCCGGCCGGACTTCCCTGGACGGCCAGCTCGAAAGCCCTGGTGACCCGCTCCCGCTTCGTCGATGCAAATGGGCAGCCCTTCGTCACGCTGGACTCTCCGGATGTCGTCCGGAGCCGATGTGCCAACGAACTTCTGCTCGAGGCGTCGAAGAAGAATCTCTTGCCTTCGTCTGAACTGTTCTTCCTGTCTTAGCGC
>JBPBPY010000135.1:0-4040 GCA_050954505.1 Janthinobacterium lividum | reverse complement strand
TCAGCATGAAATTCCGGCGCTTGGGGAAAAGCAATCTGAAGGTATCGGCACTGTGCCTGGGCACCATGATGTTCGGCGACCAGACCGGCACCGACGACGCACGCAACATCATGGCGGCAGCGCGCGCGGAAGGGGTGAATTTCATCGACACTGCCGACGTCTACACCAAGGGTGCCTCGGAAACCATGCTGGGCCAGCTGCTGCGCGGCCAGCGCCATGACTGGGTGCTGGCCACCAAGCTTGGCAATGCCATGAGCGCCAAACCCAACCACGGCGGCTATTCGCGCAGCTGGATGCTGCGCGAAGTCGATGCCAGCCTTGGCCGCCTGGCAACCGATCATGTCGACATCCTTTACCTGCACCGCGACTACCTGGAGCAGGATCTGGAGGAAGCCGTGCGCACGCTCGGCGACTTGATGGGCAGCGGCAAGATCCGTGCATTCGGCCTGTCGAATTTTCATGGCTGGCGCATCAGCGAAGTGGTGCATCTGTGCCAGCGCTTCAATGTGCCGGCGCCGGTGGTCTGCCAGCCTTACTACAATTTGCTCAACCGCCAGCCTGAAGTCGAGATCCTGCCTTCCTGCGCCCATCATGGGCTGGGACTGGTGCCATACAGCCCAATTGCCCGTGGCGTGTTGACCGGGAAATACCTGCCTGGCCAGGCCGCGCCCGAAGGAACGCGTGCTGCGCGTGGCGACCGCCGCATCCTGCAGACCGAATTCAATGCGCGTTCGCTGGAAGTGGCTGCCGTCCTGAAACAGCATTGCGACGAGCGGGGTGTCAAGCTGGCCCATTTCGCCACCGCCTGGGTGCTGGCCAATCCCAACATTACTGCAGTCATTGCCGGTCCGCGTACGCAGGCGCAGATGGAAGATTATTTCCCTGCCCTCGATCTGTGCATCACCGCGCAGGACGAAGACCTGGTCGACAGCCTGGTGCCGCATGGCCATGCCTCGGCACATGGC
Source organism: Janthinobacterium lividum (assembly GCA_050954505.1). Lineage (GTDB taxonomy): Bacteria > Pseudomonadota > Gammaproteobacteria > Burkholderiales > Burkholderiaceae_D > JAQGMO01. The sequence continues at coordinate 3,075 of JBPBPY010000135.1, read as the reverse complement.
TACAACGACCCCAACTATCCCTTCCACGGCAGGCCGCTGGCGCCGGACCGAACGTCGTAAATCCACCACGACGCCGATTAAAAATTGGTTTCTGTTTGATGTAACCGTTAGTATGTGGAGCTTCAATCCGGAGTTCCTCATGACCTTATCGTGTAAATCTGCTGCCGCATGGGCGCGCGGGCTGGCCCGAACGCCTGCCATGCTCTTGCGCAGCGCGCTGGTGTGCGGCGTGCTGGTGTGCGGCGTGCTGCTGGGCCTGGCCGCTGCAGGTCCTGCCGGTGCCAGCGTGTTGTATTCCAGCCCGGCCAGCACGGCCAGCACGGCCAGTCCGGCCGGTGCGCCCGGCAGCGACAGCGCCACACAGGACCTGTTTTCCCTGGCCGATACCATCGTGGCGCAGCAATTCCGCCTGGGCACCGGCGCCCAGCTTGCCGCATTGAATGTATATGCCGGTTTCGATCCACTGCAACAGGCGCCGGTCAGGCTGGACTGGCATCTCTACCATGACGGTCCGGGCATGCCGGGAACGCTGCTGGCACAAGGCAGCAGCACCGCCATGTTCGACAATCCCGCCATGTTTTCGCTGACTGCCTATCAGGTCACAGGCAAATCCGATGATTTTGCCGTACGCATCGCCTTGCCATTGCCCGATATCGACCTTGCTGCAGGCAATTACTGGCTCGGCCTGCATGTCGATGGCTTGCCCGCCAGCCAGGGCTGCATCCACTGGCTGCCGGCGCTGCTGCCGCCGGCGGGTGCGCAATCAAATGTGCAGCCGAGTGCAATATCAAGGGATCGTGGGTCGACCTGGCAGGCTGGCCGTGCCGCACTGGCATTCGAACTCAATGGCCAGTTCGCACCGCTCGATACCGTGGCACCGGTTCCGGAACCGGCCACCATGTTGCTGTTCGGCTGCGGTTTGCTGGGCCTGGCATTGCAACTGCGCTATCTGCAACGCTATCGCGCACAGGGAAAAACCCTGCAGCACGACGCCGATGCGGTTGCGGTCTGGCCGGCATCAGGCCCGGTCAGGCAGGAGAATAACGGTCGGGAAACGGAAGTCGGCATTCGTCCGGTTTTCGCTTAAGTGCGCTGGAGAATGCGGACGAGGCGATGCGGGTAGCTGGAAAGGAATGCAGGAAATTGTATTCACGCAATATTTTCTTGTGATAACGCAGCATACTTTCGGGTAATTAAGTTATTCTTTGCGCAGCGAGCGGCTGGCCGCAAGGGCCAGTACGCTGCGTCTGCCACAGTCCGGCAAGCAGCTTCGAGAGCTGTTTTTCCAGGACGACTTCCTTAACCAGTCTATCGATTCATCCATCATTTTGAAGCATCTTATGCACAGTCCTGTTGCACAGCCCCTTGCCGGTCTAAAATTTTTGAGTCTGCTGGCCGTCGTCAGCGCAAGCATTGCCCCGGCTGCGGTGGTGGCGCAGGAAGACACCCGCTTTGCCAGTTGCGCGCCAATTGCCGCCGATGGTTTGCGCCTGGCCTGTTACGACCGCCTCATGGCCTTGCCCGCCACCCGGGCAGAAGCAGCGCGGCGCGATGCTGGCGAAGCGAAGATGGAAAAAGCCGAAGCGGCTGCGCCGATTGCTGCAGCACCTGTTACCGTCATCGCCGCTGGCCACGACCAGCCGAAAACCGTTTCGTCGACGCTGTCGGCATTGTGGGAAACCGGACAGGGCGACAAACGGGGCACGTTTGCCCTGCGTCCATATCGTGAGAATTATTTATTGCTGGCAAATTATTCGCCATCACCGAATGAGGTACCGTTCCAGACCAATGCCGGGGCGACGGATTTGCAGCATACCGAGCTGGCATTCCAGATTTCCTTCAAGGTCAAAGCGCTGGAAGACCTGCCGTACACCCATTCCGACCTCTGGTTCGGATATACCCAGCAGAATTTCTGGCAAGCGTACAACAAGGCGCAGTCACGGCCATTCCGTGAAACCAACTTCCAGCCCGAAGCCATGCTGGTCACCCCGCTGGGGTACAACCTCGGTGGCGGCGTGCGTGCCGAATTTCTCAACCTCGGCGTGTTGCATCAATCAAATGGCCGCGGCATTGCCGGTTCGCGTAGCTGGAACCGGCTGTATGCCCAGGTCGGTCTGGAAAAAGGCGATGCCTCGGTCTTGGTGCGGATGTGGAAACGTCTTGCCGAAAGTGGCACGGATGACAATCCCGACATCACCAGTTTCATGGGGCATGGGGATGTGACTGCCAATTATCGCTGGCGCGGCCATACATTTTCGGCGCTGGCGCGGCGTAACTTTTCCACCAACAAGGGCGCGGCGCAGTTGAGCTGGGCTTTTCCTTTGAAGGACAACCTCAAGGGGTATGTGCAGGCATTTTCGGGTTATGGGCAAAGTCTGATCGACTACAACTCGAATCAGAAATCAATTGGTGCAGGTTTTCTGGTCGATTTCTGAGCAAGCGGCAACAAACCCCTGCCAGTGTTTTGGCAAAGCAATGCAAGGTCCGAGCAGGGCAGAATGCTGGAAATCAGGCGGGGCAAGGAATCGCTCCGGCTGACGAGCCGGCATGACGGCGTACGCATACCCGCACCCGCGCCTTGCCACGCTCTCTCAGGTCGCGCCATCACGCCATACCGCTGCATGAATGGCTGGCCAGCAGCAGCTATTTTCCACCCAGCTGCTGGTAGGCCGCATCGGCTAGCGGCTGCAGCTGTGCGCGCGTTTGTTCGCCGGTAATGGCGTAGCCAAACAAACCATCGTCCCAATAAAACATGTTTTTCCTGTCCTGCTGGACAAAAGCCGGCGCACTGCTGCCATGGCTGCCATCCTTGCGTACATACAGGCTCACCCGGGCGCCAGCCTCATTCTGGTACATCAGCAAGGCAGCCGGGCCCACCATATCGGGCAGCAGGCGTGCACCGAGCAGGCGAAAGCCCTGGGGGGCCAGCTGGACGATCGTCAACGGCGCACCCAGGCGGCTTGCCAGCCAGGTTTTCAACACCGCTTCCTGCTCGGCCCCGACTTCGACTGCATGGTGCTGGTCCGGTGCATACACTGCATGGGCGGTGGCAGCCTGTTGCTGCAGGGTGCGGTT
>JBPBPY010000023.1:0-4048 GCA_050954505.1 Janthinobacterium lividum | reverse complement strand
TTCGGCCATCGTCACGCCGCCCTTGAGTGCGCGTATGGCACGGCCCGGCCGCGAAGCCAGCAGATTCTGCACGGCCCACACCGCGAGCAGCAATACCGCCCAGATCAATCCATACATGCTGCGGCCGGTATCGAGCGTGAAAATGAAAAAGACGATCGGGCTGATGCCGTTCAAGCCATCGTATTTGCCCAGCATGTCCAGGTTGCCGAACAGGTAGAACAGGGACAAACCCCAGGCAATGGTCCCCAGTGGCAGGAAGTGGCCGGACAGGCGCATGGTGATGGCGCCGATGCATAGCGAGGCTGCCAGAGTCACCGCCAGGCCGGCCAGCAGGCCGATCCATGGCGAGACGCCATAACGGCTCGACAGCCACGCCGTGGTGTAGGCGCCTACGCCGACAAAGGCGGCCTGGCCAAACGACGTCAGGCCGCCAATGCCGGTCAACAGCACCAGGCCGAGCGCGACGATTGCATACAGGCCGATGTAATTGGCCAGCGTGATCCAGTATTCCGGCGTTGGCAGCAGCGGCAGGGCAATGACGGCCAGCAGCAGCAACAGCAGTGGCAAACGGGACCTGTACGTGCCGGACAGGGCAGGCGAGCGTGGTTGCGGCGGCAATTCCCGGGCCATCATTCATCTCCCTCGTCAGGATGGGCCGATCGCAGCGAGCGCCACAGCAGCACGGGAATGATCAGCGTGAAAACAATCACTTCCTTGAATGCGCTGGCCCAGAACGAGGAATAGGATTCCAGCAGGCCCACCAGCAGCGCACCGCCAGCGGCAATTGGATAACTTCCCAAACCTCCGATGATGGCCCCGACAAAACCCTTCAAGCCGAACAGGAAGCCGCTGTCGTAATACACCGTGGTCAAGGGCGCGATCAGGATGCCTGACAGCGCCCCCATGGCGGCGGCCACGCTGAAGGCCAGGCGGCCGGCCTCGGTGGTGCCAATGCCGACCAGCTGGGCACCGAGCCGGTTGACGGCGGTCGCACGCAAGGCCTTGCCCGAAAGCGTACGCTCGAAATACAGATACAGTGCGACGATCAGCAGCAGCGAAGCGAAAATGATCGCCATGCTCTGCCCGGAGACAGTTACGCTGCCAAGATCAAGCCGGGTTTCAAGTAACGGGGTGGTGCGCGACCCTTCGGCGCCGAACATCAGCAAGCCCAGACCGACCAGCGCGAAATGCACGCCGACAGCCACGATCAGCAGCACCAGGGAACTGGCCTGGGCCAGCGGCTGGAACGCCAGCCGGTACACCATCGGGCCAAGAGGAATGACGATGGCCAGCGTCAGCAGCACCTGCAGCAGCACTGGCAAGCCAGGATGGGCCAGACTGCGCGTGAGCAGCCAGAGCGCCAAAGGCGCCAGCACGAACTTCAGCGCTACCATGCCGATTCCGCGCGCAGCGCCCGAGCCGGGTGTGCTGCCGCGCGCGATGTCGATGGCTTCCTGGGCAAAACACAGCAGGCCCAGCGCTACCGAGAGCGTGGCGGTATGCGGAAACCGGTCCGACTGCATGGCCGCCAGCGTCAGCGCGCCAAAGGCGACGAACTCTCCCTGGGGAATGAAGATCACCCGCGTGACCGAAAACACCAGCACCAGTGCCAGTGCCAGCAGGGCATACACGGCGCCACTGGTGATGCCATCCTGCGCCAGGATGGCGGCGATTGAAAAATCCATGCGGAGGAACGCTTTCGAGGATGCCTGGTCCGAACTTAGTTGGCCGCGCCGACCAGCTTCCATTTGCCGTCGACAATCTGCACCATCACGCGCGAGCGCTGGTCCAGGCCGACATGGTCGGTGGCACTCATGTTGAAGATGCCATGGGAGCCGGCCAGCTCATGGGTATGCTCGATTGCGTCACGCAGGGCGCGGCGAAACTCCTTGCTGCCGGGCTGGCCGGCCTTGAGTGCGGCTGGCACGGCCGCCTCCATGATCAGGCCGGCATCCCAGGCGTGGCCACCGAAGGTGGTGACGCTGCCGGCACCATGGGCTTTTTCATAGACGCTCTTGTAGGCCAGCGCTGATTTGCGCACCGGGTTGCCAGCCCCAAGCTGCTCGGCCACCAGCAATGGTCCCGACGGCAGCAGCGTGCCTTCGCAATCCTTGCCGCACACGCGCAGGAAATCGTTGTTGGCCACGCCGTGGGTCTGGTACAGCTTGCCCTTGTAGCCGCGTTCCTTGAGGGTCTTTTGCGGCAGGGCGGCCGGCGTGCCGGCGCCGGCAATCAGAACCGCATCGGGGTTGGCGCTCATGATCTTGAGCACCTGGCCGGTGACCGAGGTATCGGGGCGGGCAAAACGTTCATTGGCGACGATGCGGATCTTGCGCAACTCGGCCAGTTTGGCAAATTCCTTGTACCAGCTTTCGCCATAGGCATCGGCAAAGCCGATGAAGGCCACGGTCCTGACATTGTTTTCTGCCATGTTGGCCAGCAGTGCAGTGGCCATGTGGGCATCGTTTTGCGGCGTCTTGAAGACCCAGCGGTGTTTGGCATCCATCGGTTCGACGATCAATGACGAGGCGGCCATCGAAATCATCGGCGTCTCCGACTCCGCTGCCACGTCACCCATGGCAATCGAAGCCGGCGAAACGGTCGAACCGATGATCAGGTCGACCCTGTTTTCCGCCACCAGCTTGCGGGTGTTCTGCACTGCCCTGGTGGTGTCGGTGGCATCGTCGAGCACGATGTATTCGACCGTCTTGCCGGCGATGGTCCTGGGCAGCAGCGCAAAGGTATTTTTTTCCGGAATGCCCAGCGAGGCGGCCGGACCGGTGGCTGAAACATTGACGCCGATCTTGATCTGGGCATGGGCTGCCGGCGCCAGGCACAATGCCAGCAATGCTGCAGCCAGCGTCCTGGAACATGGCGCAAGACCACGAACCAGAGTGGTTGCAGACGGGGCTCTCACCTGCGAGCGCTTCGCGTTACGGTTCATTGTCGACTCCAGTCATGGCTGCTGCGCGCTTGATTTGAAAGACGGCGCCAAAAATCTTTTGTGCGACTATAGCATTCCAGCGCGTCTGCGGTCCCCCCGATATTGGTGGCCGATTCAGGCAGCGCCTGAGGGTACTGTCGATGCAGCGACGCAGCGACGCAGGACTGGCGCAAGGAGGGCACAGGTGGCGGCGCAGGTGCCGGCCCGGCCGGAATTGCAGACAGGAGCGCCACCGGCACCCCCGCAAGCAGCGCAAGCGATGGCGCCATGGGTCGGAAGGCAGATGACCGGGCGCAAACGGTGGCGCAAAACCACGCCAACTACCATGAATATGGTGTTGTCGACCCAGCGGCCAGACGTTAAGGTGGCGGCCATGAAAACCTCCGCCTGCGACCTCATCACCTTCCTGCAAACGCTGGAAAATGTCTTTGACCTTTATTGCGACCAGATCGCCGAGCAGCAAGGTGCCATGCTTTTGGCGCGCCGGCGGCACAGCGGCAAGCTGCAGCAGCAGCGAGAGCGGCGCTCGGCGGGAGGCAGGGCGCACCGAGCCGCTGCCAGCCAGTTCGCTGAGCCCCTGCACCAGTGACAGGCCAGCGTCGCGAGCCGCAAGGCGTCAGCGTTCGAACGTCTTGATCATGCTGGCGCTCACGCGCTGCTTGAGCGCGAAATAGGCCGCCCATGGATCGGCTTTCTGGCTGGCCAGCCGTTCGCGCACATTCAGGACCGTGAAACTGTCGGCGCGTACATCGCCATCGAGTTCTTCCCAGGCGATCGGTACCGACACCGGCGCACCATGGCGCGCCCGTGTCGAGTATGCTGCCACTGCAGTCGCTTCGGCGCCATTGCGCAGGTAATCGACAAAGATCTTGCCGCCGCGCTTGGCCTTGGCCATGCTGGCGGTGAAACGCTGCGGCATCTGGCGTTCCAGATGTTCCGCAATCGAGCAGGTGAAGGCCTTGATGGCCTCCCAATCGTGCTGCGGCACGATCGGTGCGACCACATGCAAGCCCTTGCCGCCGGTCGTTTTCACAAAACTCTGCAGGCCGATTTCATCGAGCAGCGCCCGTACCAGCATGGCCGCTTCGACCACGTGTTGCCAGT
>JBPBPY010000492.1:0-4054 GCA_050954505.1 Janthinobacterium lividum | reverse complement strand
GCCCGCACATGCTGTTTCAACGGCGCACGAGCACAGCTGGTCCGACCGCCAGCCGCTACTGGTGTGCGTGCTCGAGGTGCTGGCCCTGGCCGTGGTGCTGCCGGCCGCGGCCTACTGGTTCGGCAAGCCGGCAGTGCTGCAAAGCCTCAGCCCGCTGCTGATCCTGCTGCCACTGGTATTCGGTTTGCGCTACGGTTTTTATGCCGGGGTTGCCGCTGCGCTGGCATTGTCGGCCATCCTGCTGCTGGCATCGATGCACCGTCCCCTTGCCATGCCCGGGTTTCCAAAGATGCTGGCGGTGGTGCTGCTCATCGGCGGTGCGGCAGCGGGCCAGTTCCGCGACCGCTGGGCGGCGCATCTGCGCAGCAGCCATGCGCAGGCCAGCTACCACGCTGCGCGCTTTGCCCAGTTCAGCAGCGGTTACGCCACCCTGAAACTGTCGCACGTTCAACTCGAGCAGCAGCTGGCCAACGGCGCCATCAGCCTGCGCAGCGCCCTGCAAACGCTGCGCCGCAACCTACCAATGCAGCCCGAGAGCGCGCAATTGCCGCTCATGGGCATGGCGCGGCAGATGCTCGATGTGCTGGCCGAGGCGGGCAACTTCCATGCAGCAGCCCTTTATGGCGTCACTGATCAAGGGCTTGCCGCAGAGGTGCCGCTGGCAGTGCTGGGCCGCATGCCGTCGCTGCCGGCCGACTCGCCGATGCTGCGCGAGGCTTTGCGCTGTGGACAGGTGGTCAGCCTGCAGGCCAGCGAGCTGGCTGGCAGCCCGATGCCGCCACAGGAATCCGAGCCTTGCCAGCACCCCGGCAAGCGCGCGCAGCGCCAGGCGTTCGACCCGCATGCCGTGCTCGAAGACGGCGAGTTGCTGGCCGTGGTGCCGCTGTCGGACTCGCGCGGCCGCATCCATGCCGTGATCTGTGTCGGCGCCATGCCCTTCATTGCGATCCATCAGCGCACCTTCGAGGTAGTGGCGCTGCTGGCGCGTCAGATCGGCGAGATGCTGACCAGCCATGTCGTGGTCGCCGACGGCAATGGCGGCACCGCCATGCTGCGCAAGCATCTTGCACGCAGCCTGCAATCGGCGCGCAGCGCCGGCGTGCAAGCCTGCATTGCGGTCTTTCGAAGCGGCACTGCGCCAGCAGGCGAGACCCGAGCAGCTGGTGTCGGCAATATCGGCAGCGTCGGCAATCCCGGCAGCAGCAGCAGCAGCAGCAGCAGCGAACAGGCGGAGCAATGGATACGCCAGTGTCTCGATACCGGCCGTGTCACCGATCAATCATGGCTTTGCCGCGACCGGCGCGGCGCAGCAGTGATCGTCAAATTCATGCCGATGGTGGCGCATGCCGATGCGCAGGCGCATGTGCAACGCTTGCTGGTACAGGCCGGGCAGGGCGCTGCGCTGCAGGCCCAGGCGTGGGAAATCAGTGCGACTCAAAGTGTCGACGATGTGCTTGCCCGGATCGGCACGATCTGCGAACTGCGTTTCGCAGACCAACCGCGCGGCAGCCAGCCGGCGTCCATGGCCTGGCGCGTGGCGCTTGGCAGCTTGCGGTATGCCGCCATCGGCCCGCGCTGGAGTGCGAAGGGTCCAAGGCAGGCCTGGCGCGGCCTCGATCCACGCTCGGGCAGGGCTGCGATCGACAAGGCGGGTTCGGCGACCGCCGGCGCCGGCCAAGGTGCCGGCATGGTCGTGGGGCGAGGCGCGTCAATGGAAAGAACGGCTGCAGCCGCGCCGCTGGCAGGCCTGGCGAACAGCCTGCGCATGCGCTATTGCACCGACATGTTGACGCACCTGGGGCGCGCGAGCCGGCACTCTGCCGAGGCATCGCAGCGCCAGATCGAATCGGAGCGTGCCTCATGATCCTCAACCTCCTGACTTGCATGCTGGCATTCGGACTGGAGATTGCGGCACTGGTGATTGCGCTGCAGTCGCAGGCTTCGGTGGCGCAGGTCGTGTATTTCGTCCTCGCCCATCTGCTGGTGAGCCTGGCTATGGCGCATTGCGTGACCCAGATCCTGGCGCGCTGCAAGCTTCGCCGCAGCGCTGCAATGGCGCCGCACCAGCCGGCGGCAACAGCCCTGGGTGGTCGCAGCGAAGCCGCGCCGGTGCAGGTGATGTGCAACGGTGCGCCATACAGCATCGGCTGGCTGGTCTTCCTGACCAGCTTCAGCATTCCCGGCTGCGGGGTGGCCGGCGTCTTGTCAGCCTTGTTGCCGGCCCTGTATTTCCAGCGCAAAGCCGTGCGGCCGCCACGCTGGCAACACGCCCGAATAACCGACGTAGGCCAGCAAGCCGGGGTGGCGGTCTTGCCGCGGCATTTTGCCAGCAGCCTCAAGGCCATCCTTGCGCATGCGCGCGACCCACAGCGGCGCCTGCAAGCCCTCATTGCCACGCTGGCCCTCGACGACCTGCGCGCCGCGCCCTTGCTGCGCATTGCCCTGAAGGATGCCGACGACGAAGTGCGGCTGCTGTCGTATGCCTTGATGACCCGTAAAGAAAAGGCACTTGAGCAGCACATTCACATGGCATTGGCCGGTCTGGAACTGGCATCTTCGTCCCAGCACCTGCGCTACCGGCGTGCCCTGGCACATCATTTCTGGGAAATGGGGCATTTGTGCCCTGACGGCGATGGCGCCCGGCAGTTCTACGACATGGCGCGACTGCACGCCCAGCATTGCACGGCGGCCTCGCCAGGCGACGGCGCGCTGTTGTTCCTGCTCGGTCGAATCCTGCTGAAACTGCAGATGCTGGAAGCATCGCGTTCGGCATTTTCCCAGGCCATCGAGGCAGGCATCGACGCCGGAAAGGTCAGGCCGTTCCTGGCCGAACTGGCATTCCTGCGCCGCCGTTTCGGCGAGATCGGCGCCTTGCTGGCGCCGGCCGAGCCGCAGGGCCAATCCATCAAGCTCGCCGCGCAACATGCCTACTGGTCAGGGGGGTTGCATGCGGCGCATTGATTTTCCCGGACGCGGCCGCAGCGCTGCCGATGCATCGGTTGGCAGCAATGGTTTTTCTGCGTCCGACAGCATGCCGACGAGCGCCGCCGCGACAAGCGCCGCACGCGGCAGCGGCCTGGCCGCGCATGCCATGAACGGCGCTGCGGACATCGGTCGGCAACCCGTGGCTGGCGTGGCCGACGTGACCCTCCTGCTGGAAGGGACCTATCCGTACGTGCGCGGGGGTGTCTCGAGCTGGGTCCATGATTTGATCACCGGTTTGCCCGAGGTGCGTTTTGCCCTGGTCTATCTGGGCGCCGAGGTGCCGCAGACCGAAACCCTGCGCTATGCGTTGCCGCCGAATGTGGTGGCCTTGCATCGTTATTACTTGATGAGTGCACACAGCGGTGTCGCCTGTGTCGCCAGTGCCGGCGACCCTGGCTATTTTGCCGCCAGCAAGTCGCTGCACGACTGGTTCCGGCAGGCACAGGACGAGCATGACCTCCATTCGTCGGCGGCCCAGCAAGAGGGAACCCATGCGGGGCCTGCCACGGCCATGGATTTCCCGCAGCCTGTCGCGGCTGACGCATTTGCGCAGCTTTTCGACACCACGGTACTGCAGCTGGGCCGCACGCCGCAGCACTGTGCTGCCGAATTTTTCCACAGCGAAGCGGCCTGGCGCGAAATTACCGAGAACTATGCCAGGCACTGTCCCGATGCGTCGCTGTTGTCCTATTTCTGGGCCGTGCGCAATACCCATGCACCCTTGTTCAAGCTTGCCGAGATTGCCCGTGCCATTCCCGATTCGCGCATTTTTCATGCGGTGACCACCGGCTATGCCGGCCTGCTCGGCGCCATGCTCAAACGCCTGCACGGCCGGGCGCTGATGCTGACCGAGCACGGCATCTACACCAAGGAGCGCAAGATGGATTTGCAGGCAATGTTCCTCGGCGGCCAGGGCAATGCCGAAGAACGCGCCGCAGCGCTGGGCCGGGCCTCCGGGATGGCCCATCATGAAGACCTGTGGCTGCGTCTGTTCGAAGGCCTGGGGCGCCTGGCTTATGATGCCAGCGACCCCATCATTTCCCTGTATGAGCGCAATCGCCAGCGCCAG
>JBPBPY010000394.1:0-4063 GCA_050954505.1 Janthinobacterium lividum | reverse complement strand
TCTTCCGAAACGAAATTGCCTTGCTGAATTTCGGGCCGGTAAGGGGTCAGCAATCCAAACAGGAAACGCCGTTCCTTGGTGGTCTGCACGCCGCTGGCAATCGCCGGCGAACCCGCTGCCGGCTTGGCTGCTGCCGTGGCAGCAGTTGCTGACGCGCTGCTGGCAGCGACTGGCCGGGCGCCATCATCCATGAGGGGATTCCTGGAAGCGCAGGCTGACAGGCCAAGGGCCAGCGCCAGACAGGTGCCCAGGGTGGTCGCTTGGCGCGGGCGGAAGAACGGCATTCGCATATGAAGGTCTCTATCGATTGAGCTGGTGTGGCAAACGCTATATGATAAAGCAGATAAGCGAATTTTCTCCGATTCCGCTTCGTTTACCGATCTTTTCCCTTATTTTTCTTATTTACATGCCTAATAATCCCTCCGATCTCAAAGCCAGCGGCCTGAAGGCAACCTTGCCGCGGCTGAAGATTCTCGAATTGTTTCAGAACAGCGCAGTACGCCATCTGAGTGCGGAAGATGTGTACAAATTGCTGCTGAGTGAAAACATGGATGTCGGACTGGCGACGGTGTACCGGGTGTTGACGCAATTTGAACAAGCAGGGTTGTTGAGCCGCAATCACTTTGAGACTGGCAAGGCAGTATTCGAATTGAATGAAGGGTCACATCATGATCATTTGGTGTGCCTGGATTGTTCCCGCGTTGAAGAATTTTTTGACGAGGAAATTGAAATGCGCCAGCAGCAAATTGCCCAGCAACGCGGCTTCAAGATTGCAGAACATGCCTTGGCCCTGTATGCCCATTGCATAAAGGAAAATTGCCCTCATCGTACTTGAGGTGAAGCGGACGCAGCTTGCATCTTTTCCTGGAATTTGAAACTGCCAGGTGCTGCCTGCAGTTTGATATTCGGCAAACGTATGTCTGGTATACGCATTTAAAACTTGCATGAGTTATTGCAAGGCAACATAATATGTTTGTCTCCTCTAACTTCTTACGAATTTAGATTCAAGCCCGCTTTCACCAGCGGGCTTTTTTTCGCTTCCTCAAGCGCATGCCGTCAATGGGGCAATGCCGTATCAATCGCAACGCAAGATTTTTCTTTTTTCACGCTGATGCGTAAAAAAGGAGAAATGTATCTTGCGTTCCACGATTACGTCCATAAATAGGATGCCTGCCATGGTTGGCGTGTGCGGCGATCGGCGAAAAATTGTTTCACAAAGTCTTAAATGACGGAACCGGCTACGAGGTTTTTTCCACTAACCGGGCGATGATCACTGAGTTCTGGCAAATTTGCCAACATTGATTTTTATGACCGGGCCGTATCGTAGTGGTAATGGTTGTCTGTTTTCGTGTCTTGTATTGACCGCTGTAGAGCCCGGAAATTCATGCGGATTCTTGAGGCGGCCAAGCTTTCTGGTCTTAAACTGGTCTTAAATACTCATCGCAATGAAAAGTACTGTTAAAACACTGACGTTAAAAAAGAAGCAAGCTGGCAAACAAATGGACACGCAAGTGGCCGAGCAAGCAAGTCAACAAACAACGCAACAAATTGCCACGCCTCGTACATCGATTTCGCTGCAAGCGCTAAGCATCGTTTCGGATTCAAGCGACACCATGCAAGCGCCAGTTCAGGTGACCGTAGTTACCAAAGCGCGTTCGAGGCTCCTTAAACCAGTTCAGGCATCCAATCCTGAGCCAGCTGATGCCGCAGAAGCGCAACAGCCGGATAGCATAACGACGAAGACTACTGTCATCACTAAGAAACCTGAAGCGAAATCCGTGCTGAAATCGGTCAAGAGCGCAAGTGCTCTTGAGAAGTCCAGTTCCGCCGCGCCTGCGGCGGCCCGTCCATCTGCGGCAGCCGCGCGCCAGTCTGCGGCGAGCGCAGCGGCAGCCACTGCAACACCACGCACTGCGGCTGCACGGCCTGCTGCGGCGGCGACCGCGCGTCCATCGCCGGCCGCCCGTACGCCTGCCGCTTCCGCTGCGGCTGCCGTCGTGACCTCCGCGACAGCCGGCCGCGGCGCTGCTGCGGTGAGTACCACTTCGGATGCGGCAGCCCTGGCTGCCATCGATACCTCCGGTTATGTGCTGCCGGGTGTCAAGGTGCCTGGCCGCCGTGGCCGCAAGCCGTCTGAATTCCAGGCCGAGAACGATGAGGTGGCAGCGCTCAATGCAGTCGAACGCGCCGAACTCAAGGCGGTCAACAAGGCGCGCAAGGCCAAGGAAGCCAATGCCTTGTCCGAAGCCTTGGCGCCTGACACCGCTGCCAGCGAAGAAGAGCTCGAGCGCCGTCTGCAGAAGATCCGCACGCTGATCAATCTCGGCAAGGAACGCGGCTATCTGACGAATGCCGAAATCAACGACCATTTGCCGGAAAACATTGGCGATGCGGAAGCGATCGACACCATCATCGCAACCTTCAACGACATGGGCATTTCCGTCTACGAGCGCGCACCGGATGCCGAAGCGCTGCTGTTGTCGGACAATGTCGCCACTGTCACCAGCGATGACGATGCCGAAGCGGCTGCCGCCACGGCGCTGTCGTCGGTCGATTCCGATTTCGGCCGCACCACCGACCCGGTGCGCATGTACATGCGTGAAATGGGTGCGGTACCGCTGTTGACGCGCGAAGGTGAAATTGAAATCGCCAAGCGCATCGAAGGCGGCTTGAAAGACATGATCCAGGCCATCTCCGCTTGCCCGACCACGATCAATGAAATCATTGCCGCTGGCGACAGCATTGCGCGCGATGAAATCAAGGTCGATGACATCGTCGACGGCCTGGTCGATCCCGATGCAGGTGAAAACGTTTCCTCTGGCAATTCTTCTTCCGGCAACAGCAGCAGCGATGACGAAGACGATGAAGAAGATGATGAAGAGGAAGAAGAAGACAGCGGCGCATCCGGCGCAGCGGGTATTTCGAGCGAACAGCTGTTGATGTTGAAGAAAAACGCGCTGGAAAAATTCGGCGTGATTGGCAAGCAGTTCGACAAGATGGGCAAGGCCACGGAAAAAGACGGTTACGCTTCGCCGAACTACATCAAGGCGCAGGAAGCCATTTCGCACGGACTGCTGGGCATTCGCTTTACCGCAAAGATGGTGGAAAAGCTGTGCGATACTTTGCGTCGCCAGGTCGATGAAGTACGCCAGATCGAAAAGCAGATCATTGCGCTGGCAGTGGACAAGTGCGGCATGCCGCGCGCCCATTTCATCAAGGTGTTCCCGGGCAGTGAAACCGATCTGGGCTGGGTCGACCGCGAAGTCGATTGCGCCTATCCGTACAGCGCCATCCTGGCCCGTAACATTCCTGCCATCAAGGAACTGCAGGCCAAGCTGGTGCAACTGGAACTGCGCGTGGCCTTGCCATTGGCCGACCTGCGCAAGATCAACCGCCAGATGGCGGCCGGTGAAATGCGCACCCGTCAAGCAAAGCGTGAAATGACGGTGGCCAACTTGCGGCTGGTAATCTCGATTGCCAAGAAGTATGTCAATCGCGGCCTGCAATTCCTCGATCTGATCCAGGAAGGCAATATCGGTCTGCTCAAGGCAGTGGACAAGTTCGAATACCGCCGCGGCTTCAAGTTCTCGACCTATGCCACCTGGTGGATCCGCCAGGCCATCACGCGCGCCATTGCCGACCAGGCCCGGACCATCCGCGTGCCGGTGCACATGATCGAAACCATCAACAAGATGAATCGCATCTCGCGCCAGACCATGCAGGAAACCGGTGCGGAACCGGATCTGGCAACGCTGGCCTTGAAGATGGAAATGCCGGAAAACAAGATCCGCGAAGTCATGAAGATTGCCAAGGAACCGATTTCGATGGAAACACCGATGGGTGAAGATGGCGACACCCAGCTGGGCGACTTCATCGAAGACAATCACACGTTGGCACCGGTGGATGCAGCATTGCATGCTTCGATGCGCAATGCCGTCAAGGATGTGCTGGACTCCCTGACACCGCGCGAGGCGAAAGTCTTGCGCATGCGTTACGGCGTTGAAATGTCGACCGACTACACACTCGAGGAAGTGGGCAAGCAATTTGATGTCACCCGTGAGCG
>JBPBPY010000180.1:0-4076 GCA_050954505.1 Janthinobacterium lividum | reverse complement strand
GGTCAAGGAGTACCAGGTGCAGGTCGATCCAGCGGCACTCAAACGCTATGGCGTCACCATCGACCAGGTCAACAGCGCCCTGGCGGCCAACAGCGCCAACGTCGGCGGCGGCTTCGTCCGGCGTGGCGACGAGGCCCTGATCGTGCGCGGCATCGGCCTGTTTACCCGCATTGAAGACATTGGCCGCGTGATCGTCAGCGCCCGCGCCGGCAAGACGGTACTGGTGTCCGATGTCGCCGAGGTTGCCATCGGCGCGCGCGCCCGTTCCGGCGTGGTGGCCTTCAACCAGGGCGACAGCGTGGTCGAGGGCGTGGTGCAGATGAGCAAGGGCAGCAATGCCGCCAAGGTTGTCGCCGAAGTGCGCGCCCGCGTGGAAAGCACGAATGCCCGTCTGCCGCAGGGCGTCAGGATCAAGCCCATCTACGACCGCACCGAACTGATCGACCATACCGTGCACACGGTGGCGGAAAACCTGCTGGTGGGCGCGCTGCTGGTGATTACCATCCTGCTGGTGTTCCTGCGCAACTGGCGCGCCGCGCTGGTGGTGGCAACCGTGATCCCGCTGTCCCTGCTGTTTGCCTTCATCATGCTCGACCTCAAAGGCGTGCCGGCCAACCTGATCTCGCTGGGTGCGGTGGATTTCGGCATCATCATCGACGGCGCCGTGGTCCTGGTCGAGGCATTGATGGTACGCCTGGCAGTGCGCGCCTTCGACGCCCGCAATGCCGCAACCGACCATTCCTGGCGCAAGCATGTCTTGCGCGAGACCGTGGTTGAACTGGGCCATCCGATCCTGTTTGCCAAGGCAATCATCATCGTCGCCTTCATTCCGATCTTTACCTTCCAGCGTGTGGAAGGAAAGATCTTTTCACCGGTGGCACTGACACTGAGTTTTGCCATGGCCGGCGCCATCATGCTGACCTTGACACTGGTGCCGACGCTGCTGGCCATGATCATGAAGCGCCACACGCTGGCGGAACGGCACAGCGCCTGGATGCACGCGCTGCAGCAGCACTACCGGCGCTTTCTTGAACGCCTTGTCGGCAAGCGGGTGCTGGTACTGGCAGCCTCGACGTTGATGCTGCTGGCCACGCTGGCTGCGGCACCGATGCTGGGCAGCGAATTTCTGCCCAAGCTCGACGAAGGCAATATCTGGCTGACCATCACCTTGCCACCGTCGAGTTCGCTGGAGGCGACCAAGGACATCGAGCGCCGTGTGCGCGCCATCCTGCAGAGCTACCCCGAGGTCGGCAACATCATCGCCCATGCCGGCAGGCCCGACGACGGCACCGATCCCAAGGGCAGCAACAACCTGGAAATTCTGGCGGACTTGAAGCCGCGCGCCTCCTGGCATTTTGCCGACAAGGAGGCACTGGTGGCCGACATGTCGGCGCAAATCCGCCGGATTCCCGGCGTGCCGACGAATTTTTCCCAGGTCATTGAAGACAATGTCGAGGAAGCCCTCTCCGGCGTGAAAGGCGAGATCGCGGTCAAGGTGTTCGGACCCGACCTCGATGTCCTGAGCAGCAAGACCGAGCAGATTGCGGCGATCCTCTCCTCCATCCGGGGTTCGGCCGACGTTGCCGCCATTCGCAGTGGCGGCCAGACTGAACTCGATATCGTGGTCGACCGTGAGCGCATCGCGCGTTTGGGCGTCAACGTTGCCGATGTCAACATGGCGATCCAGACTGCACTCGGCGGCAGCAGCGTGAATGCATTCTACGAAGGGGAGCGCCGCTTCGACATCACCGTGCGCCTGAAGGAAGCAGCACGCGACGGGATCGATGACATCGCAGCCATTTCAGTAAGCTTGCCAGGCGGCGCAGGCACCATCAGCCTGGGCGAGCTGGCTTCGATCGAGGTGCGTCAGGGTGCCGCCCGGATCAGCCGCGAAGCCGGCAGCCGCAATGCGTCCGTGAAGGCCAATCTGATCGGTCGCGACCAAGGCAGTTTCGTCGCCGAAGCGCAGCGCAAGGTGGCCGAGCAGGTCACACTGCCGCCCGGCTACACCTTGAGCTGGGGAGGACAATTCGAAAATCAGCAGCGCGCCGTCAAACGCCTGGCAGTCATCGTGCCGATTACCTGCCTGCTGATTTTTTCACTGTTGTTCTGGGCCTTTCGTTCCGTGCGCCGGGCCGTGCTGGTATTGGCCATCGTGCCGTTTTCGCTCATAGGCGGAATCGCCGGCCTGGCGGCAGCGGGCCTGCATTTTTCGGTATCGGCGGCCGTGGGCTTCATCGCCGTGGCAGGGATTTCGGTGCAAAACGGCGTCATCATGGTAGAGCAGATCCTGGAAGTCGCTCGCACGCAGAGTTCGGATTTTGTCGCAGCGGTGGAAGGTGCCGTGGCACGCCTGCGGCCAATCCTGATGACCGCGCTGATGGCCGGGCTGGGGTTGCTGCCGGCTGCGCTCTCGCATGGCGTGGGGTCGGAGACCCAGCGCCCGTTTGCGGTGGTGATTGTCGGCGGGATCGTTTCAGCGACGGTGTTTACCTTGCTGCTGCTGCCCCTTGTTTATCCCTGGTTTGTGGCAAGGGGAATCGAAGAGCAATGACTGCGCAAGCATCCGGCGAGGCGCAGGCGGTGTTCAGGAGGGGCGGTGCGCGTGCGGCGGGGAGCAGCGCGGCGTGGCAACGCATGGCAACACAGGGCAACGCATGGCAACGCGTGCCAATGCGTGGAAACAAGCGCGCAACCGCCCCCCGCCAGCGACAATCAGTGGTCGTGATGCAGGTAGGCGCCCTGCTTGGGAATTCGGAAGCTGACAAAGAACACGATCACCATCATCACCGTCACATACCAGTAGAAGTCCGACTCATTGCCGACCGACTTCAAAAACAGCGCCACATATTCCGCCGAGCCGCCAAAGATCGCATTCCCCACGGCGTAGGCCAGGCCCACACCCAGCGCCCGCACTTCGGGTGGAAACATTTCTGCCTTCACGATCCCGCTGACCGAGGTATAGAAACTGACGATTGCCAATGCAACGGTGATCAACACACCCGCCATGAACGGGCTGCTTACATGCTGCAGAGTGGTCAGGATGGGCACCGTGCCCAAGGCACCGAGAATGCCGAACAGCAGCATGTTGTTGCGCCGTCCGATGCGGTCGGACAAGGCGCCAAACACCGGCTGCATGATCATGTACAGGAACAGGCAAACCGTCATCACATAGCTGGCCGTCTTGATCGACATCCCGGCCGAATTGACCAGATACTTTTGCATGTAGGTGGTGAAGGTGTAGAAAATCAGCGAGCCGCCGGCGGTATAGCCGAGCACGGTGAAGAACGCCGCCTTGTGGTGACGGAACAAGCCGACGATCGAACCGGCATCCTTGTTGCTGCGGGTTTGCTCGGTCGAGGTTTCGTGCAGCGTGCGGCGCAGCAGCATGGCGATGACTGCGGTGATCGCGCCGATCACGAACGGAATGCGCCAGCCCCAGGCCTTGAGTTCTGCTTCGTCGAGAAAACCCTGCAGGATGACCACTACCAGCACTGCCAGCAGCTGGCCGCCAATCAAGGTCACGTACTGGAACGAGGAATAGAAACCACGCTTGCCACGCAAGGCGATTTCACTCATGTAGGTGGCGGTGGTGCCGTACTCGCCACCCACCGACAAGCCCTGCAGCAGACGGGCCAGCACCAGCAATGCGGGCGCCCAGACACCAATGCTGGCATATGTCGGCAGGCAGGCAATCATCAGTGAACCGCCGCACATCATGATGACCGAGATGATCATTGACTTCTTGCGCCCGCCGCGGTCGGCAATGCGGCCGAACAGCCAGCCGCCGATCGGCCGCATCAGGAAACCGACGGCAAAGACGCCTGCGGTATTGAGCAAGGCGACAGTGGGATCGGACTTGGGGAAAAACGAAGGCGCGAAATAGATCGCGCAGAAGGCGTAGATGTAGAAGTCGAACCACTCGACCAGGTTGCCGGAAGAGGCCGCAACGATGGCGAAGACGCGTTTGCGTTTTTCTTCTGCGGTATAGGCGCGCGGAGGTGTCACAGGTTGCTGATTCGTGGTCTGGGCTATGGTCATGAGCAAGGAAGGTGAGTTATTCGTGATAGGCCTAA
>JBPBPY010000132.1:0-4082 GCA_050954505.1 Janthinobacterium lividum | reverse complement strand
ACGCGGCCCGAGCGCGAGCCGCGCTGCAGCGCCCAGCGCAAGGCGTCGCCGCGTGCTGCGGCAATCTGTTCGGCGCTGCAGCCGAAGTGCGCCAGCCAGTGGCCGGCGATGTCGAGGTAATCGTCCTGCTTGAAGGGATAGAAGGTCACCCACAAACCGAAGCGCTCCGACAGCGAGATCTTTTCCTCCACGGTTTCACCGGGATGCAGGTCGCCATCTTCATCATGCTTGTAGGTGGCATTGTCCGACATGCGCTCGGGCATCAGATGGCGCCGGTTCGAGGTGGCATAGATCAGCACATTCTCGGACTGCGCCGAAATGCTGCCATCGAGCGCCGCCTTGAGCGCTTTGTAGCCGCTCTCGCCTTCCTCGAACGACAGGTCGTCGCAAAAGATGATGAACTTTTCCGGCCGCTCCGCCACCAGGTCGACGATGTCGGGCAGGTCGATCAAGTCATCCTTGTCGACTTCGATCAGGCGCAGGCCGCGCCCCGCATATTCATTCAGGCAGGCCTTGATCAGCGAACTCTTGCCAGTGCCGCGCGCACCGGTCAGCAGCACATTGTTGGCCGGCCGGCCTTCGACGAACTGCAGCGTGTTCTGGTCGATCTGCTGCTTCTGGGTGCCGATGTCGAGCAGGTCCGACAGGCCGATCACCGCCACGCTGCGCACCGGCTGCAGATAGCCACGGCCATTCTGGCTGCCGCGCTTGCGCCAGCGAAATGCCACCGAGGATTCCCACTCGGGTGCCGCCATCACCGGTGGCAGCGATGCTTCGAAGCGCGACATCAGCGCTTCGGCGCGTTGCAGGAATTGGTCGAGTGCAGTCATGGCAAGAGTCCGGCAGTGTTTTCAGGAACGATAGTCGGCATTGATGGTGACATATTCATGCGAGAGGTCGCAGCTCCAGACGGTAGCTGTTTCCTGGCCCCGCGCCAGCGTCACCCGCACGGCGATCTCGCTTTGCTTCATCACGCGCTGGCCATCTTCCTCGCGGTAAGCCGGGTTGCGCCCGCCGCTTTTGGCGACCAGCACATCGTCGAGGTAGAGGTCGAGCTTGCTGACATCGAGGTCATCGACACCGGCATAACCGATGGCCGCGAGGATGCGGCCCAGGTTCGGGTCGGAAGCAAAGAATGCCGTCTTCACCAGCGGCGAGTGGCCAATCGAATAGGCGATTCTGCGGCACTCTTCCACCGTTGCGCCCTGCTCCACCGTGATGGTAATGAACTTGGTGGCGCCTTCGCCATCGCGCACGATCGCTTGCGCCAGCGTCTGCGCCAGCGCTGTCACCGCTTCTGCCAGCGCTGCATACTGCGGCGTGTCGATGGCATTGATTTCCAGTTCTGCAGCGCCGGTGGCGATGAGCATGAAGGAATCATTGGTCGAGGTATCGCCGTCGATGGTGATGCAGTTGAACGATTTGTCGGCCACCTGCTTGACCAGGTGTTCCAGCACTGGCTGCGCCACCTTGGCATCGAAAGCCAGGTATCCCAGCATGGTCGCCATGTTGGGACGAATCATGCCGGCGCCCTTGCTGATGCCGGTCATGGTAACGGTCACGCCATCGATCACCACGCTGGCCGACGCTGCCTTTGGCTGGGTGTCGGTGGTCATGATGGTTTCTGCCGCGCTGAACCAGTTGTCTTCCTTGAGGTTGTCGACCGCGCGCGGCAGACCGGCAACGATACGCTCGACCGGCAGTGGTTCGAGAATCACGCCGGTTGAAAACGGCAGGATCTGGGCAGCATCGCAGCCAAGCAGGGCGGCCAGTGCAGCGCAGGTCTGGTTGGCATGCGCCAGGCCCGTCTCACCGGTGCCGGCATTGGCATTGCCGGTATTGACCACCAGCGCGCGGATCGGCAGGCCCGACAGATGCTGGCCTTCCAGATGGGCCTTGCTGACCTGCACCGGTGCGGCGCAAAAACGGTTTTTGGTAAACACGCCGGCCACCGTGGCGCCAGGCGCCAGCAGCATCACCAGCACATCCTTGCGATTGGCTTTCTTGACACCTGCCTCGGCGTAACCAAGCTTGAAGCCGGCTACCGGCTTGAGTTGCGCCGCGACCGGCAGGGGAGAATTGACAGCCATGGGCGCCCTCTATACGTAAGAAAAAATTGCTTCAGGCCAGCCGGCCATGGCACTGCTTGTACTTCTTGCCACTGCCGCAAGGGCAAGGGTCATTGCGGCCCACCAGCGGCACTTCATCGGCCAGCAGCGTGCCGTCGGCCGAGACCGGGCCGGTGCGCGCAGCACCGGGCGCGAGCAATTCTTCCGGCGCCAGCGCCGGGTTGAAGTCGGCATGCTGGTAGCTGACGTTGCCCACGTGCGGCTGCAGCATGGCGTCTTCGGCTGCATCGGCTTCGGCGCGCGACTCGATGCGCACGGTCATGACGATGCGCACGACTTCATCGCGGATCTGGTCGAGCATCTGGCCAAACAGTTCGAAGGCCTCGCGCTTGTATTCCTGCTTTGGATTCTTTTGCGCATAGCCGCGCAGATGGATACCCTGGCGCAGATGGTCGAGCGCGGCCAGATGTTCGCGCCACTGGCTGTCGATGCCTTGCAACATGACGCTGCGCTCGAAACCATTGAAACCTTCGCGGCCGATGATGCCGACCTTGGTTTCATAGGCGCCCACCACTGCCGCCATGACGCGTTCGAGCAGGTCGTCGTCCGACAAGGTCGGTTCGGCGGCCAGCATGGCGGTCAATGGCACCACGATCTGCCATTCGGCAGCCATCGCCTTTTCCAGCCCGGCGATATCCCACTGCTCTTCCACCGACTCCTGCGGCACATACTGGCGGAACACTTCGGTAAACACGCCTTCGCGCAGCGAGGCAATCATTTCCGAGACATCGCGCGATTCGAGCAAGTCGTTGCGCTGCTGGTAAATCACCTTGCGCTGGTCGTTGGCGACATCGTCATATTCCAGCAGCTGCTTGCGCACGTCGAAGTTGCGCGCTTCGACCTTGCGCTGGGCCGATTCGATCGAGCGCGAGACGATGCCCGCTTCGATCGGTTCGCCTTCCGGCATCTTCAGGCGGTCCATGATGGCGCGCACGCGGTCGCCGGCGAAAATGCGCAGCAGCGCATCGTCGAGCGACAGGTAGAAACGCGAAGAACCCGGATCGCCCTGGCGCGCCGAGCGGCCGCGCAGCTGGTTGTCGACCCGGCGCGATTCATGGCGCTCGGTGCCGATGATGTGCAGGCCGCCGGCACCAACCACATGGTCGTGCAGGGACTGCCATTCATCGCGCAGCGTCTGCGACTGGGTGGCCTTTTGCTCATCCGACAAACCGGCATCTTCCTCGATCAGCTGCACCTGCTTTTCGACATTGCCGCCCAGGACAATGTCGGTGCCGCGGCCGGCCATGTTGGTGGCGATGGTGATCATTTTCGGCCGTCCGGCCTGGGCGACGATTTCCGCTTCGCGCGCATGCTGCTTGGCGTTGAGGACATTGTGGGCCAGCTTGGCCTTGGTCAGAATGCCCGACAACAGTTCCGAATTCTCGATCGAGGTGGTACCGACCAGGACCGGCTGCCCGCGCTGCTGGCAATCCTGGATGTCGAGCAGCATGGCGTTGTATTTTTCGGCATTGGTCTTGTAGACCTGATCCTGGCGATCCTTGCGCTGGTTCGGCCGGTTCTGTGGAATGACCACGGTCTCGAGCTTGTAGATTTCCTGGAATTCGTAGGCTTCGGTATCGGCCGTGCCGGTCATGCCGGCCAGCTTGGCATACATGCGGAAATAGTTCTGGAAGGTGATCGACGCCAGGGTCTGGTTCTCGCTCTGGATAGCCACGCCTTCCTTGGCTTCGACTGCCTGGTGCAGGCCGTCGGACCAGCGGCGTCCCGTCATCAGGCGGCCGGTGAATTCATCGACGATCACCACTTCATTGTTCTGCACCACATAATGCTGATCCTTGTGGTACAGCGTGTGGGCGCGCAGCGCCGCATACAGGTGATGGATCAGCGTGATGTTGGCGGCGTCATACAGTGAAGCGCCTTCGGCCAGCAAGCCCATCGACGTCAGGATCTGCTCGGCCTTGTCGTGACCGGCTTCGGTCAGCAGCACCTGAT
>JBPBPY010000104.1:0-4083 GCA_050954505.1 Janthinobacterium lividum | reverse complement strand
ACGCCAAGGCTCGCCGGGTTCCTTCCAGTTTCGATTTCAAAAAGTTGTGCATGCGCGCATTGGCTTCGTTGGCCAGCGCGCCGCCATAGGTGTTGAAACCGTGCAGGCCGCCGGGATAGACTGCCAGCAGGCCGTCATTTCCCGCCATCAGCCAGCGGGCATGCATCAGCAGGCTGTCGTCGAGCAGTGGATCAAGTGTGCCCACCGAGAACAATGCCGGTGGCAGCCGGCTCAGGTCGGCGTACAGCGGCGAGACTTCCGCAGAGCGCGCATCCATGCCGGCCCTGAAGGCGGCGCCGGCTTCCAGCATTTCATGGCGGTTGCAGACCAGGTCTTGCTCGGCGCTCGCTGCGCTTGGCGTCAGGGACAGGTCGTAGACGCCATAGGCCAGATTGGCGCCGAGGAAATGATGTTGTCGTCCGGCTTTGCGCAGCCGCAGCAAGGTCAGCACGGCCAGATGCGCGCCGGCAGATTCGCCGCCGATACACAGCTTCTGGCTGCCAAACTGCGCCATCGCATGATCGATCAGCCAATTGGCCGCGGCTTCGCAATCTTCCACCGGCGCAGGATAGGGATGTTCAGGTGCCAGGCGGTACTCGACGCTGACGCAGGCCATGCCGGTGTCGTCGGCCATTTTCTGCAACTGGCCATCGCGCATGTCGGCGCGGCCTACCATCCAGCCGCCGCCGTGAATATGCAGGTAGACACCAGCCGGATCGGGATGGGCGATGATTCTCAGCATGATCTGTGCATTGCCGCTGGTAATCGATACTTCGCGCGCGTCGGGCGACCTGGGCGTGATCGGCGTGGTGCGTTTGCCGCTGGCGAACTGCTCCCGGGCATCGGCCAGGTCGGCCGGGGTACCGGCGTGCGCCATCTTCAAGGCCAGCGCTGTGTTGATGGCGATGGTTTCATGTGTAATGGATTGGGGCTGGAATGCAGAGGCGAGGGGATAAGTCATGAATGCTGTTCCTTTGGTGCGGTTCCTTTGGATCAGCTTCATGATAGGCAGATTACCGTGCAGGGTATGGCGGCATGTCAAACCGATCACGATTGGCCGCCATCTGCGCTCGGCCGTGGGTACGAGGAATGCGGATGGAAAAAACGCTTTCCTGGCAGGCACCGCAACAACATTTCCACTTGTGATGATTGGAAAAGCACCCATTTGCAAGCCAGCAGTCAACGCAGCAAGTCGCGGTTTTTTCGTGATGTTGCGCATTTTCCCGCAGTTCCCGTGATCTGCACTCCAGAACTTCAACGCCGGACAAGCTGCTTGAAGCGCGTTGATGCAAAATATGTTGTCAAGCAGCTGTTGCCAGTTGTTTTCACCTGTTTCTTTTTTCACGACTATTTGAAGGCAAGCTCATCATGCGTGCGTTTCCATCCCGTCTCGTCCTATGCTTCGTTGCCCTTGCCATGGTGTTGCCGCCGTCGTATGCCAAACGGCTCGGTAGCGGGCGCTCGATCGGCAGGCAGTCATCGATATCCCGCCAGGCGCCTGCACCCTACCGTGCCCCGGTCGCACCGCAACCGGTCCAGCCGAGTGTCTACCCAGGTTCGCAGCCCGGCCTGGCCCGCTCGCAGCCCTATGCGCCGCCACAATATGCGCCCCAGCAAGTGGCACCGCAGCGCTCTTCCGGTGCGCTGGCCGGCGCCGTTGGCGGCACATTGCTTGGGCTGGGCCTGGGGTCGATGATGTCGCGCAGCCACAATGGCAACAATGGCAACAATAAGCAATTGCCCGCGCCGGCAGGGAATGCTGCACAGACCAATGACAGTGGCAATCAAGCGCCCAACGGATCGCCATTGGCTGCGCAAAACCCTGCTGCAGCCGAGTCACACTCAAGCCCGACGACCGGTATTGCCGTGCTGGGTCTCATTGCTCTGGGTATATGGCTATACCGGCGTCGCCGTAGCGCATAATGCACAGCATGCGCTTTATGGCTTATTGATCCGATTCGCTCCACTCATTCTGACGGCACTTTTGACAATGGAATGTGCGCTTGCCTTGGAACGAAAATGACCTGGAATAATTAAGAAAAAAACAACACTCGCATGTGAATGTTCTGGTTGTGGGGCTGCTTTTGGCCTACAATTCCTTGTGCATCGCAACATCTACAACGATGCTGCCTGCATTTGAGGAGCCATTCATGGACATCACGAAGTCACCACGTACCACCGATCCCCGTACCTTGAGCCGGCAGGCCGGACCTTGCAACGAGACATTTCATGTGCGGGTCAAGGTGCTCAGCGAGCGTGACCGCAGGCGTTTGCTGCACCACTTCCTGGAACTGGACCGCGCCGACCGCATGCTGCGGTTTGGTTCCGAGCTTTCCGATGAACTGGTGACCCGCTATGTGCAAAAACTCAATTTCACGCGCGACTCCATCTTTGGTGTGTATGACGCACGCTTCAAACTCGTTGGTGTCGGCCACTTGGCATTTTCGCCACGGGAAGCTTTGCCACGTGGCCAGGTAAGCCAGAAGGAAACCGTCGCCGAACTGGGTGTTTCGGTTTCAGCCTGTGCGCGTGGCATGGGTGTGGGCAGCAAGTTGTTCGAGCGTGCCGCGATTCGTTGCCGCAATGCCGATGTCGACACCTTGTTCATGCAGTGCCTGTCGTCGAACCGCACCATGATGCACATCGCCAGGAAAGCTGGCATGACGATACAGCGTGCCCATGGCGAAGCCGATGCCTATTTGAAAGTTGAACCGGCCAGCGCCGGCAGCGTGCTGCAGGAAGCCATGGCGGAGCAGGTGGCACTGATCGATTATGCTTTCAAGGCCAATGCCCGCGCGGCCAGCAAGTGGCTGGCAAGTTTTGCCAGCGAACGGAAAAAATAAGCAAGGCCACCACCAGGCGTTTTATTGCCTGCCTGTTCTGGCCTCTGCCGGACCTTCCTGCCCTTCCCGCCCTTCATCGAGATCACCATCGCCATCTGCAATGCCACGACGATTGCCACCGTCGTCAGGCGCGGCCGGCGCCGCCAGTTCCTGTGCTGCCTGCAGCAGCTCACTGAATGACGCTCTGTGAACCGCCACGGGTGTTGCAGCAGATTGATCCAATTCACTGGTGTCGATATCGATCATGGGTAACGTTTCTTCCACGGACAGGGATATTGCATTACTGCTACCCCACGGCGTTGCATCGATGTCGATCATGGGTGCCGTTTCTGCGTCGACCAGCGCTGGTGCAGGGATAAATACCGGGTCTGTTGCAGCAAGGTCGGCCACAGGTTTTGCTCTTTCCGCATCGGTATGCCTCGCGCCTGCATCAGTCGAAGGCACGGCAGTTGCGTCGTTCAGGTGTTGCGCAGATCCATCGTCCGGCACACTCCCATTTGCCTCGATCGCGCCTGCTGCAGCGTTGTCTGCCAATTGCCGCGCTTCCATGATTGCATGGAATGTTGGCGAAGCGAGAAATGTCTGTCGAATTGCTCCTGGCGATGCTTGACGCTCGGTGCGGTTGGCCTTCGAGCGCTCCCGCTGCAGCGGCCTCGAGGCGGCACGCTTGCGCCCACCCGTTGGAGACGGCAGGAAGGGTATCTGATCGCCATTCACTGGTGGCGCGCTCTGGAACTGGCGCGAAAGTGCAGGCTGCTGCCATGGCCGGGGTGGCAAAGGTGGTGGCGCACCGGGGCTGACAAGCACAGGTTGCATGACAGCGGCAGTGGCAAGCCGGGTCGCGCCGAGCTGGGTTGCCGTCGCTGTCGCAGCCAGCGTGCTCGTTGCCGTTGTTGCCACGGTTGTTGCCACGCTTGCCGACCCTGTTGCCATCACAGCAGCATTTACGGTCGACACTGCAGCGACAGTCGATGTCGAAACGTCACTGTCGTCCACTTTCCTGCTGCCTTGCGTCTGCGGTACCTCTGCTGCGCTGCTGGCAGGAAGCCGTGGCGTGTCTGACTGGGCTGCGCTGCTGGCAGGAAGCCGTGGCGTGCCTGGCTGGTTCAGGCTGCGCGGCGTGCCTGGCTGAAATGTCCGGCCCCGGATTTCATTGTCGCAAAGGATGGTCAATTTGCTCAAAGCACTCTTGCCCGAATCTGCCGCATCCCTTGCAGCTGACCAATATTTTTTCTCTTCC
>JBPBPY010000013.1:0-4091 GCA_050954505.1 Janthinobacterium lividum | reverse complement strand
TTTGTGGGTTGCCCGGACAGTAGGACTTCTGTTCACGTTGGCGATAAATTTACTTTGAAGTACGAAGTACCCCGTACGTTGGATGATGTGCTGGATGAGCGGCCGATGGCAGCGCCCAGCACTGCGATCAAAAATGATCTTGAAGGGTGGCAATTTGTGTCGGCCTTCAACACGGAATGGGGTTCAGTGATCTGTTCCAGCAAAAAAGACGTTTTTAACAAGTCGCGTACTTGAAACAGCCAGCACTGCTTGAACATGAGACCAATATTGCAAATGTCGAAAAATGGCAAGGTCACCCAAATACTGCGACTACGCAAATTGCAATTGCTCAAGGATGACCAATAAAAGATAGCTTTGCCTTTCGCTGAACCACTGTGGGTAGGCCGCTCAACTGGGCAAGGTGGTCGTTTCTATTTTGACACCGACAGATTTCCCGTTTGCAAAGAAGCGTTTTCTGAACCACTTGTCAGCCATTGATGCGGCGAATGCGACAGTCAGGGTAATGAACACCATGATCACCGTTTGCGTTACCTTCCCGGCAAACATGGCTTCCACCTCACCGATGACCAAACGGTGAAATGGCACGTGTAGCACGTATAAAGGGTATGAAATTTCTCCTAGCCAAGAACATATTTGCTGTGCCAATTTCCCCACTTGCACAGTGGAAAATAGTGCAATGGCAAGTGGCATGAATATCATTGAATTCAGCACGCCGGCTTTGGGACTGCCCAACAAAAACAGGTAGCCCATTGCGACTGCCAGCGCTATGATCAGCAAGGGTGGAAACACCTTTTCCTGAATTTTCAGTTGGAAAATCAGCGCGCCGAAGAAAAAGCCGTAAGTCACTCGGGGCAATGCAAAGATGAATGTCTCTGCATCCCATCCCGGATTGAAAATTCGAGAAACAACACTGAATCCAGCGAACAGCAAAAATACCGTCATCACAAGTGTCAGGCTGGAAAAACGCCTGGAACGCAGCACGTAAAAGTAGAAAACCACGTTGATCAAAAACTCGAAGAACAAGGACCAGGCTGGAGGATTCAGCGGAAAGACGGGAACATTGATCATGCCTCCGTTGATTAACATGCCACCGAAGCTGAAGTAGGGGAGGCCTAAAGCATTCAGAAGCGAGGCGTACGGTACGCCCGCCGGCAACAATCCGATATTGACAGGTGACGGCTCCATCAGTACTGCAGCGATGCCAAGAATGATTCCAAGCAGGTAGAGCGGCACTAGTCGTACCAGGCGAACATGCAAGTACTGACGGAAAGTCATGCCATCCAAGAGTTTCTTTCCATAGCTGTGAGCGATAACAAATCCAGATAAAACGAAAAACAGATCTACGGCGGCCCATGCACCAGGCAGCCAGTTCAAACCATTGCTTTGAGTAAAGTGATAGATCAAAACGCCGAGCGCCGCGATGCCTCTGGTTCCATCGAGCAAGTGATATCTCATATTTTTATTGTTCATTTCACGTAGTAGCGATGGAAATTTTAAGGAAAGGTAAAGTAATACTTTTGATAGTTGGTTATTTTAGCTTTTTGTCGTAATGAAAGGTATCAATACTTGCCACTTTGTTCGCATCGAAACTTTTTGATTTTTAATACAAGGTGCGTAGGAATGGCTGCCTTGTTTCATTCGAATGCTTTGGCAACAATACCGTCAATGGAGATTTTCACTTCGATAGAAACGGCTGGTGAGTTTTTCGTTGCCGTTGAGTTGTTCGCGCTGCCGCTGATAACAGCCATCGCATAGTGAGCAGACAAGGGTGTTCTTGCCCAGGATGGATGAGGCGCCTTGGATCGGTTTCTGACCAAGCTTCTGCGCCGCCAGAAATGGTCTTTACAGAATGAGCCGGATGACGTCTTGTCAGTGAAACGGCAGCGCCTGTTCAACAACGCGACAAAACCCTCACTCTTCGCTATCCATGTCGTCGTCGCTTTCGTCGTCATCGTCTACCGCGTGCGCCATGGCTTCGGCGAGGTAGGCTACCTCCAGTTTGTCCATCCAGGGCGCGAGTCGCTCGAACAGCGATACATTGTCAATGATGTCGTTGACTAGTGTACGTTGGCTGGCGTTGCGGAAGTGCTGACTGATCGTGTCCTTCAAGCTGCCAACCAGCAGATGCTCGTCTTCCAGTTCCTGCAGGTGTTCCTGTAGCCAAATGACAATTGGACTATCCTCGGCAAAATCTCCGCTCTCGACATAGTTGAGCCCGACATGCCTGAGCAACGCGCCTATCTTCTGTTCGGGTGTTTGATAATTTTCTGTTTGCAGGTCAATGTCGGCAAGCTCGGAGTCTTGACGCGTCATTGTCCATTTTTCCCCATGCAGGTAAAAATGGATCGGCAGGTGCGGCGTGATTTCCATGCAATCGTCGAGCGTGCTCTTGATGATCTTGAAGGTTTCGCGCCGATTGTCCGGCGACACGCCATCGCCTTCCAGCAAGGTTTCCAGGTAATGGCTGATCAGTTTATGCAGGAAGGTCAGACTGGCTTCATCATCCCCAATCTTGACAACGTCTTCACGGCTGGCAATCGAGGAAAGTGCTGTTGCGCTGGCAGGGACCATGCAAAACAATTCGAGCGCTGATGACAGCGGCACAAAATCAGGGCCATGCTGGTTGCGGCTTTCCGTGTTCATGGTGATCCGTGGAAAATTGACTTGAATGGCGCCGTTGTTCCAGATTTTCAAGGCGTCGAGTGCCGGGGTGAGCAGGATGGCTAGTCCGGTGATGGTCATGTCGTCGGGAAGATTTTTTGGAAAATCGGTGAAATGGACGGCCTTGTATTCGATGGTGCTTCCGCTGGCTGACTTCACGAACGGTCGCGGCGCGCGTCGGGCCTGCATGGCTGCACTCAATTGTCCCAATCCGGCATTGTTGTAGTTGGCCATGCCGGTGTTGACCTTGCGTTTGACCAGTCCGAGCGTTGCAGCATCAAAATTTTGCGGATAGACCAGGTTTTCGAGATTTTCCCTTTGATAATACAGTTGAAAACCTTTTTCGAAGCTGTTGGCGTCAGCCATCTGGTCTGTGCGGCTGCCGCGCCGCGGCGCAAGCGGTACGGTAAAGTCCACTTCAAAGCTGTCGCCGTTTTCGTCGATGCAGTGGGTAAGCTGATGGCCAGTGAAAGGAATGACGCTACCCTCGGTGCGATGTCCGGACGCGGTATGGGCCTGGATGCCGAATACGCCAGTCAGAATGGCTGCGCTGGCTACGGCAAAATGTTGGCACACACCCTGCTGTCCCCGCAACAGGACATTGGCCAGTTCCTCATCCCTGGCGCGCTCGAAATCCTTGTCGTAGCGCAGATGCTTGCGGAACAATTCGCGCAGTTCATCAACGGTTGAATGAACGTCGAGCCGCCGTTGGGCGAGAAGCATTACGTCATGCTGAAGCTCGGGGTGAAGGGCAAGATTGAAGTTCGCCGCCAGCGGTTGTTCAAAACGCTGGGCGGCTGCATCCACCAGCAAATAGGAGCAGCGGTCGATTTGCTTGCTGCCTGCCGGAGCGGGAAAATACCAACCGCCAAACTCATCCACCCCCACCATGCGCACCGGTACCCCGCCCATGCGTACTTCCACTGGACGTTTCTTCAACGACCCTGGTAAATAGCACAGCCCGTTGGGATTGACCGTCATCGTGTCGTATTCAACGGTGATGGCAGGACCATGTAACTGCGGGTTCCATGGCTGGTTTGGAAACCGGCCTTGCTGCCCAGGCAGCAGACGCAGTGGCACTCCGGCCGCACTGCGATAGCTATAGCACAGCATGACTGATCTGTCAGAACCGGAAACAGTTCCCAGCTTGCCACGGATCTCTCCATGGCCGCCCGGCTCGAGCGGGCCAAACGGGTCGAATCGTGGCACGCTGGCTGCAGTGTTCTGGAGGGAGCGGGCCAGGGTATCCTGGAACGACGCAGCCGACTCCGTATTGCCTGCCATCTGTCCCGTTTGCGGATCGAAAAATGGCAGGCCGCGCTGTATGCGGCTGGAAAACAGGCGCAGCATGTCGTCGCATTCGCCGACGTTGCCAATGTAGGCTTTGACGCAATGCTCTTCGGTGTTGTAGCGGACATCGGGGCCGCTGT
>JBPBPY010000026.1:0-4095 GCA_050954505.1 Janthinobacterium lividum | reverse complement strand
AAGCGTGACGGCAGCGAATCGACCCAGGAATCGTTCAACGCGATTTACATGATGGCCGACTCCGGTGCGCGTGGTTCCGCCGCCCAGATTCGCCAGCTCGCCGGTATGCGCGGCCTGATGGCCAAGCCGGATGGCTCGATCATCGAGACGCCGATTACCGCGAACTTCCGCGAAGGCCTGAACGTGCTGCAGTACTTCATCTCCACGCACGGCGCCCGCAAGGGTCTGGCCGATACGGCGCTGAAGACGGCAAACTCCGGTTACCTGACACGCCGCCTGGTCGACGTGACCCAGGATCTGGTGGTCATCGAGGACGATTGCAAAACCGCAAACGGCGCATCGATGAAGGCATTGGTCGAAGGCGGTGAAGTCATTGAAGCGCTGCGCGACCGTATCCTTGGCCGTGTGGCAACCAACGACATCGTCAATCCCGAGACGCAAGCCACGCTGTACGACGCCGGCACGCTGCTCGACGAAGACATGGTGGAAGAAATCGAACGCCTGGGCATCGATGAAGTCAAGGTGCGTACACCGCTGACCTGCGACACCCGCTACGGACTGTGCGCCATGTGTTACGGCCGCGACCTCGGCCGCGGCATCATGGTCAACGCCGGCGAAGCGGTTGGCGTGATTGCCGCCCAGTCGATCGGCGAGCCGGGCACCCAGCTGACCATGCGTACCTTCCACATCGGTGGTGCGGCATCGCGGGCGGCAGTGGCCTCGTCGGTGGAAGCCAAGTCCAACGGTATCGTGCGTTTCACCGCGACCATGCGTTACGTCACCAACGGCAAGGGCGGCCAGATCGTCATTTCCCGTTCCGGTGAAGTGCTGGTCACCGACGACCACGGCCGTGAACGTGAACGCCACAAGGTGCCGTACGGCGCCACGCTGCTGGTCCAGGATGGCAATACCATCAAGGCCGGCACCGCCCTGGCGACATGGGATCCGCTGACCCGTCCGATCATTACCGAATACACCGGTACGGTGAAGTTCGAAAATGTCGAGGAAGGTTCGACCGTTGCGCGCCAGATCGATGAAGTCACGGGTCTGTCGACCCTGGTGGTCATCGATGCAAAACGCCGCGGTTCGGTTTCCAAGACCGTGCGTCCGCAGGTCAAGCTGTTGAACGAGCAGAACGAAGAAGTCAAGATCGCCGGCACCGAACATGCCGTGACGATCGGCTTCCAGGTCGGCGCGCTGATCACCGTCAAGGATGGCCAGCAAGTTACCGTTGGCGAAGTGCTGGCGCGTATCCCGACCGAATCGCGAAAGACGCGCGACATCACCGGTGGTCTGCCGCGTGTTGCCGAGCTGTTCGAAGCGCGTTCGCCGAAGGACGCCGGCATGCTGGCGGAAGTCACCGGTACGGTTGCGTTCGGCAAGGAAACCAAGGGCAAGCAGCGCCTCGAGATCACCGACATGGATGGCAACAAGCATGAATTCCTGATCACCAAGGACAAGCAGGTGCTGGTGCATGACGGCCAGGTGGTGAACAAGGGTGAAATGATTGTCGACGGCCCGGCCGATCCGCAAGACATCCTGCGTCTTCTGGGTATCGAAGCGCTGGCCCGCTACATCGTCGACGAAGTGCAGGACGTCTACCGTCTGCAAGGCGTGAAGATCAACGACAAGCACATCGAAGTCATCGTGCGCCAGATGCTGCGCCGTGTGCAGGTGGTTGAAGCCGGCGACACCAGCTACATCGTTGGTGAGCAGGTCGAGCGTTCGGAACTGCTCGATGAAAACGATCGCGTGAGTGCTGAAAACAAGATCGCTGCAACCTATGAAAACGTGTTGCTGGGTATTACCAAGGCATCGCTGTCGACCGATTCGTTCATCTCGGCCGCTTCGTTCCAGGAAACCACCCGCGTGCTGACGGAAGCCGCCATCATGGGCAAGCGCGATGGTCTGCGTGGCCTGAAGGAAAACGTCATCGTCGGCCGCCTGATCCCGGCCGGTACCGGTCTGGCCTTCCACCGTGCCCGCAAGGACAAGGAAACCTGGGAAGCCGAAGAGCGTACCGCATTGCTGCAGTCTGAAAAGGCTGCCCGCATCGCCGAGATGGAAGCATCGATGGCCGAAACCGCGCCTAGCGTGCCGGAAGGCGACGCCTAGGCTGCATCGGCCGGCCCCGCAGGGGGCTGGCGAACGGCTGGCGCAAGCGAGTCGTTGAATGTCGTGGTGAATTTGCCCCAGCAATGGAAAGTCATCGAGAAATCGCGGGCTTTCATCAAAAAACCCCGAAGAGCAATCTTCGGGGTTTTTTTTCGTCCCGAGTGATCCCTACGCCTTCTGCACTTCCGGCGCACTCGAGATTGCCCAGCCCGGTTCGGCAATTGTTTTGCAAACTCAAAACTGGCTTAACAATGTTTGGGACGCTGCCAAAGTCGAACGATACTGTCGGCAGACAGTGCCGTTGCGGCCTACCCCTGCGCCATCGCAAGCTCGTGTCGATTCATCAGGCCATTACCAGTGCGCTCCACGCGGTAGACCGGTGCGCGAGCGGCCGCAATCTCACATTCATGATCAAGCTGTGTCAATTTACAACATCTTCTAGGAGTCATGCCATGTATGGAAGTTCAGGAAGCCGCATCCCGATCGTTGGCGTCAAGCCACCGGAGTCTGCCTACAAACGTCCCCGGTCGAAAGGCAATTCGCCTCCCGAGGCGAGCGTCAAAAGCCGGCGCAAAGGCTCGCCCACGCTGCTGCCCGACCACTACAGCCAGGCAGATTCGAGCGAGGGAGAAAGTGGACGCGCGAGGGCGCCGGCCAAGTCCCCGGTAGTGCGCAATCGCTCGCCGCAGCGTTCAAGCCAGAGGACAGCCGCGGTGTGCGAGATGGAAGACAGTGCACCGAGCAGGTCGCCCAGCAGCAAGGCGGATGAATCAAGCCGCCATGACCATCCGCGCAGTTCGCCGCCCAGGCTTGCCACTGGCGTGGCCCGGGAAACACTGCGGACACTGGGACGGCGGCAGGGCGAATCCCATGCCGAATTTTCGCTATGCCAGGATTCCGGCATCCGGAATCTGAAGCAGTTGCTCATCGATGGCTTGACCCAACATCAGCAACATGAGGCGATGCATTCGCGCAATGCCGGGTCCTGGCCAGATCAAGGCGTCATCAGTGCCAGAAGTCATGGCGTGCGGCGCAGGGAGAAATACCATGTCAGCATCGATGACCTGGCGCATGCAAGCGAAGCGGACATGCCGGCGTTGATCAAACGTGCTGACTCGAAATGGTTGGATAAACCGTCGCTTGCCGCCGAGTTGCTGCGCATCGTGGCAAAGAAGGGCAGCAAGCCTTTGCTGGACTGGATCAAGTCGCATGGCGTCGACATTGTCGAAGTCAGTGCCAGCCAGATACAGGAAAACGAAGCATCCTTGCTGCTGACCGCGGCCATGTTTGATCATGGCAATACGGTGTTCGCCCTGGCCGACGCCGGCCTGCGCTGCACCTTGTCGGAACTGGCCAAGGCCAGTCCGGAATTGCTGGGAATATTGCTGCAACATTCTGCGGATGTGCTGACCAAAAGCCAGGACAGCCGCAAGGAAGTCTTGATCCAGCTGGCGCAGCGCAAGTCGAATATCCGCAATCTGGCGCTGGAAGGCGGCAGTGCCAGCGTCGACAGTTGCAAGGTACTGGAAAAAGAGGCGGAAAAAAATGCCCTGGGCAGCGTCATGCAGTTGACCAGGGCCGGCGCCATCGTCACCCCCGAAGCATTGACGATTGCCCTCGCCAGCCAGCAGCATTCGCTGGCTTGGGCCATGCTGAACACTTACGTGGACAACAATCCGCTTGACGAGCTTTGGAACGATCCAAAGGCAGCGTGGACGGTGATGTGTGTGGCCATTTCGATTGGCGATGTGGATGTCATCGAAAAATTGCTCTATGCAAAAAACAATTACAGTTGGCAAGACGGCGAGTCGGAGCTGGCGATGGCGTTTGCGGTAAGCGCAAAAGTCAGCGAGGAACAAGGCAGCAGGATCCACGTCATTCCACGCCAGCTACGTACCCATCTTCGGGACCAGCCTTCCCGCATGGCGCGGCGCATGGAAATCATCAAGATGCTGAAAGAGGACAGGCGCATGGCCAGGG
>JBPBPY010000024.1:0-4095 GCA_050954505.1 Janthinobacterium lividum | reverse complement strand
CAGCCATGCGGGTAGCGTCACGCCGCGCCGCAGAGATCGCGCTCGACTCGGCGATCAGGTGCAGGATGTGGGTATTGCCAGCGCGGGTTTCATTCGTCAAAACGGTTTCCATTTGATGATCGTGACAGTGGTGCCACGGCCCGGTTCAGTATCGAGAATGAATTCATCGCTCAAGCGCCGCGCACCGGTCAGACCCAGTCCGAGACCGCCGCCGGAGGTATAGCCGTCGGTCAAGGCCAGGTCGATGTCGACAATGCCCGGACCCTGGTCGATGAAGCGCAGTTCGAGGCCAACGCGGCCATCGCGCTGCAGGACATGGATCTCGCCCTGGCCGCCGCCACCATAGCGTAGCGTATTGCGTGCCAGTTCGCTGGCAGCGGTGACGATCTTGGTCTGGTCGATCAGGGAAAAGCCCTGAGCAACCATGGTTTGCCGCACATGCTGGCGCATGCGCACCACATCTTCATCGGTGACCAGCGGCAGTGACATTACGCCGGGCACCACCATCAGCCGCGCCTTGCCGCGCGCCGCGCTGCATCCTGGCCGCCGGCTTGCACGGTGGTATTGGCCTTGGCGGTTGCTTCTTCCAGCAGACGCATGCCGCGTTCGACATTCAATGCCGTCTTGACGCCGTCCAGGGTCAGGCCCAGTTCGACCAGCGTGATGGCCACCGCCGGCTGCATGCCCACCACGACGGTGACGGCATCGAGCACGCTGGCCATGGCGGCGGTGTTGCTGATCATGCGGCCAATGAAGGAGTCGACGATGTCGAGCGCCGAGATATCGATCAGCACACCCTTGGCGCGCTCCTTGACGATGCGTTCGGTGAGGTCATTCTGCAGTGTCATGGCCAGTCGGTCATGCATGTCGACCTGGATCGTCACCAGCAGCAGCGAGCCCATGCGCAGGATAGGAATACGTTCCATGGCGTTCTCAGGCAGCCTGCGTGCCGTAGTTGATGGTCGAGCCGGTGCGCTTGAGGGCCACCACGAACGCGTCGGCCAGCGTGGCCTTGGTGGTGACGTCCTCGAGGTTGACACCAAGGTGGACAATCGTCTGGGCAATCTGCGGGCGAATGCCGCTGATGATGCAATCGGCTCCCATCAGGCGTGCCGCGGCGACGGTCTTGAGCAGATGCTGCGCCACCAGCGTGTCGACGGTCGGCACGCCGGTAATATCGATGATGGCGATCGAGGCGCCGGTTTCCATGATCTTTTGCAGCAGGTTTTCCATCACCACCTGGGTGCGCGCGCTGTCGAGCGTGCCGATCAGCGGCAGGGCCAGCACATTGTTCCAGAGTTCCACCACCGGGGTGGACAGTTCGAGCAACTCCTGCTGTTGACGCAGGATCACCTGCTCGCGGCTCTTCTGGTAGACCTCGATGGTGTACAGGCCCAGGTCGTCGAACAGGGTGCTGGCTGCGGCAATTTCTTCTGCCAGCGTGGCCGGATCGTTTGCCAGCTCCGCCGAGAGGTGCGCAAACAAGGGCTTCTTGAGCGAAAAGACAAAGTTGGCGGTCTCGATCGGCGAAAATCCTTCGCGCACCCGCGCCTGCGAGATTTCACTGAGCAGGTGCAGGGTTTCTTCCCAGTGTTCGCCATTGATGTTGTCAGCGCCGCCGCGTTCCAGCGCCTTGGCCAGCACAGTGATGAAGCGTTCTGCCTGCTGGCTGATTGCAGCCTGGGCATTCTTGTCACGCCGCACCAGCCGTTTCAACATCACAGCCAGCCAGCCCTCGAGCAATTCATCCTGGTGTTTGGTGAGTACGGCGGCGATGTGCGGGCGGCGGTCTTCAGTCATTGCGTTTCCTTTTCAGAGTAGGGCGGCCAGTGCATGCAGACATGAACGAACGACGGCACACAAGGTCGGGGTCACAGAGGGCAGGCATGCAAGCAGGATGCAATAGGGAATTCGAATCGGTAGCGCCGAGCCCTGCAACAACGGGATTCGGGATGCGTCGACCAGACGTCCTTCAACAGCGTTCCGGATTCCTTGTTTCAAGCGCCCGTTTGTCTTCCGCTGTCCTTGTGCATGCCCACGATTTCTGGCCTGGCCGCTGCTGGTTTGGCGAAAGTATAAACGAATTCATCTACGCCATCGGGAAAAAACGTTTCCTGTGGGTGTACAAAGTGCGCGGTCGTTTTGCCCTGCCTGCAGGCCCATGCGCCGGCCGCAGAATGGGTGAGCGGCAGCTGCCGGGCTGCTGCGTAAAAAATAGCGGCGCAGTACACTGGCTTTCCTGACACGACAACAGATCCCGCCCCCGGCGGATCGACATAAACGGAGAATGATCATGGCAAATGACAAAGCAGCAGTACGCGACGTGGTGTTCGTTGGTGCGGCGCGCAGCGCCATCGGTTCCTATGGCGGCACCCTAAAGGACATGACGCCGTCGGCGCTGGGCACGGTGGTGGTGCGCGAAGCATTCGCCCGCGCCGGCGTCGACCCGGCGCAAGCGGGACAGATCGTGATGGGCAATGTGATCCATACCGAAGCGCGCGACATGTATGTCTCGCGGGTCATTGGCCTGGATGCCGGCATGGCCAGGGAATCCGCGGCATTGACGTTGAACCGGCTGTGCGGTTCCGGCTTGCAGGCCATCGTCACCGCCGCCAACGCCATTGCGCTGGGCGACACCGATCTGGCGGTGGCCGGCGGCGTCGAGAGCATGAGCCGTTCTCTGTACGGCGCACCATCGGTGCGCTGGGGCGCCCGCATGGGCGATACGGCAATGATCGACATGATGGTGGGCGCCTTGTCCGATCCGTTTGGCGCCGGACACATGGGTATCACGGCGGAAAATGTCGCCAGCCAGTTCGGCATCAGCCGCGAACAGCAGGATGCCTTTGCAGCGGAAAGCCAGCGCCGCGCCGTCGCTGCCATCAGTGCCGGCCATTTCACTTCGCAGATCGTGCCCATCGAGATCAAGTCGCGCAAGGGCACAATCAGTTTCGATACCGATGAATATCCCAAGGCCGATACCACGGTGGAAACGCTGGCCAAACTCAAGCCCGCGTTCAAGAAGGAAAACGGTACTGTCACGGCCGGCAATGCTTCCGGCCTCAACGACGGCGCTGCAGCCTGCGTGCTGATGGAAGCCGGTGCGGCAGCGCGCGCCAACCTGGTGCCGTTGGCGCGCCTGGTTTCGTATGCAGTGGCCGGCGTCGATCCGTCCATCATGGGAACCGGACCGATCCCGGCGGTCAAGCTGGCCTTGCAGCGCGCCAGCCTGAGCCTGGCCGATATGGACGTGATCGAATCGAACGAAGCGTTTGCCGCCCAGTCGCTCGGTGTTTGCCGTGGCCTCGACCTCGATCCGGCGCGCACCAACGTCAATGGCGGGGCAATTGCACTTGGTCATCCACTTGGTGCCTCCGGTGCCATCATCACCATCAAATGCCTGTATGAATTGCGCCGGACGGGAAAACGCTACGGTTTGATCACCATGTGCATCGGTGGTGGCCAAGGCATTGCAGCAGTGATCGAACGCCTTTGAACGGGGTTTTGATTATCCACGGCAAGAAATTTGCCCGCTTTGATGACCTGAGGAAAAGTTAATCTGACGGTGTGGAAACAAAGCGAAAAATAGTTCACAAAGCCGCTCAGGATGCTTTCCTCCGCCGCGTGGTATCGCTACAATCCACGGCGGCGTATTTTCCGCTGTCCGAGACAGGCAGCGGGGCAGGAAGAGGGCATGGCAGCGTTGTGTGAGTGCCAATGCGTTGCAGATTTTTCACCTCGATGTGCCGAATCTGCATCGTACACCCGGTAATTTTTGCATGCAGTTCTGCGTGTACTCTTCCAGGCTTCTGAAGCAACTACACCTAGCTGGCGTCAAGAGAGAGATGGCGCCTTTTATTGAATATAACAATGGAAAAGAACCATGTGGATATTGTTAATACTGCCGTTCATCGGGCTGTTATGGGTACCTTTTTATAATATGGAATTGCCGGCGCTGTTCGGTTTTCCATTTTTTTACTGGTATCAGTTTGCCTGGGTATTCCTGACCGCATTGATCATCTGGATCGTTTACAAAAGCGATTTCAAAAAGGGAGTTGAATAATGGCGTCGTCGGGCATCAACTGGACGGCATTG